>CAYIVY010000109.1:0-4051 GCA_964366945.1 uncultured Gammaproteobacteria bacterium | reverse complement strand
CAGTTGCTGCTTCAATTTCCAAAATGCCACATGTTTTGATAGCTGGAGCAACAGGATCAGGTAAATCGGTACTTTTGAATGCTTGGATTTCCGCATTCCTTTTCCGTACAAAACCAGAAGATCTTAGAATGATCTTAGTTGATCCTAAGAGAGTTGAGCTTTCGATATATAATTCTATTCCACATCTACTGACTGAAGTCATTGTTGACGGAGCAAAAATTATCTCGGCTTTAAAGTGGACGGTTAGTGAAATGCAGGAAAGATATAAATTATTTGCTAAAGTTGGAGCCCGAAATATAGAAGGTTTTAATCTGATCAAAGGAGTAGAAAAAAAGCCATTTATTATTTTTGTTATTGATGAATTAGCCGATTTGATGATTTTTGCGCCGGGTGAGTCGGAAGAATTAATTACTCGAGTTGCTCAGATGGCCCGGGCGACTGGAATTCATTTAGTTTTAGCAACTCAAAGACCATCGGTTGATGTGATTACCGGCTTAATGAAGGCTAATATTCCTACACGAATCGCATTTAATGTTTCTTCAATGATAGACTCAAGAGTGATTATTGATATGCCTGGAGCAGAGAAACTTTTGGGTCGTGGAGATATGCTATTTCTACCACCAGATAAGGCTAAACCAGTTCGTATTCAAGGACCATATATTACAGAAAACGAAGTCAATAATTTAGTTAACTTTCTTAAATCACAAGCTCCTGAAGTTCACTATACTCAAGAGGTAACTGAACAGGCGGTCAATATTAAAACTGCCGGAGGCGGTTCATTTGCTGTAAATGGTGGAGAAAACGATGTCTATTTTAATCAAGCCATTGAAATTATTATGCAACAGGATAAAGCCTCAGCTTCACTTCTTCAAAGACGTCTATCAATTGGCTATGCACGGGCGGCCCGACTTCTTGATCAATTAGAAGCAGCCGGATATGTTGGGCCAGCTGAAGGAGCCAAACCGAGACCGGTTATTAGAAGACAAAATATAAATAATCAGTGATTTGTAATTTATTATTCTCTTGCATTTTAACTTATCTTTTTGTAAATTTATACTAATTATTATTTAATTTAATATAAATTTATGGATAATAAATCTTTAAAGAGCTTTCTTGAGATTTCTTACGTCGAACTGGAAGAGATGAATCTTCAGGCAAAAAAGAGGAGAAAAGATAATGTAGCCGAAATTAAATTAAAGGAATTTTATTTAAATTATTTAAAAAAGGAACAAAAATTAAAAGCTGTGACAATTGGCTTTTCTGATCTTGAAGGAAGATTTCATATGATTGATTATGATAAAAAATTCTTTCTGGAATCGTACGCTAGTTTAACTTTTGATGGTTCATCAATCAGAGGCTTTTCTCGCCAAGCAGAGTCTGATTTGCGACTGGGAATTGATTGGGGAGCTTTCTACTGGCTACCAAGCGATGTCTTTGGTTCAGGAAAAGTCTTAATTATGGGAAAGATTAATGACCGAGATGAAAAACCTTATCAAATGGATGCAAGGGGAGTATTACAAAATTATTTAAATACTTTGAATAAAATATATCAATACAAAGTCAATGTTGCTAATGAAGTTGAGGGTTTTTTATTGAAGGGTATTGATGCAGAGCAAATTTTTAATGAAAAAGTTGGGTTTGAATTAGTATCAATGAGTGGATATTTTCATTCATTACCTAACGACGTTTTAAGAAATTTTATTGATAGGGCAGCTGAAGCACAAAGGGCGATGGGTTTTGAAAATGAGAAAGATCATCCAGAAGTAGCCCCGTCTCAGTTTGAATTAAACTATTCTTATACCGACGCAATGATTGCCGCTGATCAAATTCAGATATATAAATTAATCTGTCGTCAAATTGCCCACAACATGGGAATGACTGCGACTTTTTTACCTAAACCAGTGATGGGAATTAATGGCAGCGGAATGCATACTAACATTTCTATTTTTAAAAAAGATAAAAACCTTTTTCATGATAAGTCAGGTCGAGGTCAGTTGTCTAACCTGGCTTGGAGGTTTATTGATAAAATTTTATCCAATGCCAATGATATCTGTTTGATTTTGAATAGTAGTGTCAATGCTTATCGACGTCTAGATCCGCATTTTGAAGCCCCTAATGAAATTAAAGTTTCAGAAATAGACAGAGGAGCAATGATCAGAATTCCATTACATGATGAAAAGTCAGCCAGAATTGAGGTGAGAAGTGTTGGGACAGACGCTAATCCATATTTGTTAATTTATTCATTAATTAAAACTGGCTTTGAAGGGGTGATTGAAAAAATAGATAAAGATAAACGTCCCAGAGCAAGATTTTTACCCGGTGATATAAATACTGCCATTCACTATTTTCGTCAGAGTGATTTTGTCGAAAAAATTCTTGGAGTAGAGATGAAAAAAAAGTTTACTGATTTAAAACAAACGACAGCTGATCGTTCCCCAGGTGATTTAGGTACAAAAGTAAAAAATTCTGAAGTTATATATCATCATGAAGTCTATAACCAGATGCTTTGGAATGATTTTTAAAATCGTATATATTTAATGGTAGAGACGTAAGATTTTACGTCTCTACAATAAACAAAATATGTCCGATAAATTTCGAAACAGGTACAGAATTCCTTCGACCCGTTTACCAAATTGGGATTATTCAGACAACGGGTATTACTTTATTACCATTTGTACAAAAGACAAAGAAGATTTTTTTGGTGAAATCGTAAATAATAAAATTATATTATCTGAAATCGGTGTAATTACACAAAAATGTTGGTTGGAAATATCAAATCATTTTCCGTTTGTTGAATTGGATGAATTTATGATTATGCAAAATAATTTACATTGAATAATTATCATTTGTGATAACCAATGTAGAGACGGGGCATGCCCCGTCTCTACAAAACGTAATACGTTGGGTAATGTTATTGGTTCATTTAAATCGATTGTGACAAAATATGCAAATTCACATAAAATATTGTTTCATTGGCAATCCCGTTTTTACGACCACATAATTCGAAATGAAAAAGAATATTATCGTATTAGGCAATATATCAAAGACAATCCAATTAATTGGGAAACGGACAGAAACAATTCTGAAGATCTATGGATTTAACCGTTCAATTGTAACGAAAAATAATTATTTAGGCCGTACAACTGCGTCAGTTGGATGAGGCTAATTTTTTTCCCTGAACTCCATCATTCATATAAAACGGTTTTCTACCTGCCTGAATTATTTTTTGCTTTATTTTATCTACCTCAGTAATCTGATCCAATCGGGTCTACTTCTGGTAAACCCTTACTTCCGTTTAGCGTGTTTAGTGGTACTTCTTTACAAGTATAAACTTCGTTATAACCTCCAACTGTTTCATCTTGAAACCAACTAGACTCATTTACGGAAGTAGACAAAATTCCTTTAGTTTTATCAAATATCAAAGTCGTAAATTTAACATTTGGAGGAGAGCTAACTACGTCCACCTGAGAGCCTAGTAATTTAGTCTCATTTTTTTGATCCACTATGTCAAAAGCCTGATCAAAAGCTATACGATGACCATCATCATAAATTCCTATATATGTACCTAAATATATTTTTCCATTTCGTACCACTATCCATTTCGTCATCCATTTTTTGTCTGACTTGGTTCTACTATCACGGGCCCACGCCTCGGTGTACTTATTCCTAACACTAGATCCTCCTCTCGCCAGAGGCAGACATTCTATTGAGTCAAAATTACTTATGGTTGAAAAAGTCGGATTTGACATTTTGATATCCCAACCAAAAAACCACTTATAAACTAAATATAATAGCAGAAGCAGAAATACTGATAGTAGTAGCCTGAACTTATTTTTACCCCAAAACTTAAAGGAATTTTTCATAGCCATATTATAACTCAAAAGAAATTTAATTTCATTCTTATGTTAAAGTTGGGTAAAATGACGCCGTACAACCTCGTAGGTTGGATGAGGCTAATTTATTGTAAATATTTTTGAATATTAGCCTCGTGTTCTTCAAGAGTAGCTGCGTAGCGCATAATGCCATTTTTGTCAGTCAGATAATACCAGTA
>CAYIVY010000108.1:0-4060 GCA_964366945.1 uncultured Gammaproteobacteria bacterium | reverse complement strand
TTCTTCAACTCTATAGGGTTTGATATGGTTTTGTCAAGAAGAGTGAGCTCTTACAGTCTTCGAGTTGCCAGATGATAAATGTTACCGAACTTTGAAAAATAGGAGGGCGTTGCCAGATATATAATTGTTACCCAATTAATTATTAATTTATGGGTAATAATCAGTATGTCAAAACAATCTAAAAAGGAATATCTGGTAACAGTTCGAGAACGGTATAGAAATTGTAAAACAAGAAAAGAAAAGTCGGCGGTAATCTCTGAGGTTGTGACCAACCTTGGAATTGTTAGAAAAAGCGCCATTAGACTTTTAAAACAAAGAGTCTTTACAAGACGAAAAACAATAAGGTCAAGAAAAGAAATTTATGGTTTCGATTTAATTAAGCCATTAAAGTTAATTTGGGAAGTAATGGGCCAACCTTGTTCTAAAAGATTAAAACCAGATATTGGAGATATGATTAAAAAGTTGAGGAAGTTTGAAGAAATTGAGCTTTTCGGAAATCAAGAAAAACTTTTGAACCAAATGAGCACTTTCACAATCGACAGATTATTGGAAGCTGAAAAAGATATCTCAAAAAAAGAATATGGGCTCTCCGGTACTAAAAGATCACCGTTACTTAAAACTTTAATTCCGGTAAGAACCAATTTCAATACAGAGGAATCAAAAGAACCAGGTCACGTTGAGATGGATTGTGTATTACATTGTGGTGAGAGTTTGTCAGGTTATTACGCTGAGACTCTAAACGTCTTGGATATTGCCACACACTGGAATGAGAAAAAAATATTTCTAAACAAAACAAAAGCAAAGATCGTTGGTGCATTCCACGATATGAGAACAAAACAATTTCCATTTCCAATACTGTCATGTGATTTTGATAATGGTCATGAGTTTGTTAATTGGGTACTTAAGGGTTATTGTGATCGGAACAAAGTTTCCTACACTAGAAGCCGTTCATACCATAAAAATGACCAAGCTCATATTGAAGGTAAAAATTATCAGTCGATTAGACGCGTAGTTGGGTATGACCGAATCACTAATCCAGTATTAGTTGAGATGATCAATAATATGTACCAAAACGAGCACAGACTTTTAACAAACTATTTTTATACAACCTTAAAATTAAAAGAAAAAGAAAAAATAAATGGTAAAACAACAAAATCGTATGAGATTGCCAAAACACCTTACAAAAGATTATTAGAATCTGATAAGATTTCAGAGGAAGTTAAGGCCAAATTAAAAGCAGAATATATGAGGTTAAACCCAGCGCAGTTACAAAGGAATTTAAGGAAGAAATTAAGCAAAATTAAAGAGTATCGTTCGGTAACAGTTTTAAATCTGACAATGACCAGTATCAACGCTGCCGTTCGGTCACATAATTAAATCTGGCAACACGTCTTTAAAACTTTTTTTAATTGTCCTATTTGGTTGCTCCCTTTTTTCATTGCCTTTTTGAAAAGTAAATCAACCTTTTCTGCATTTAGAGAATCTAAAATAACTTCGGTCACCCCGCCTTTAGTAGCTACAGATTTTATTAATTCAGAAGGTGTCAGATTGCTTCTCATAAGATAGTCTGTTGTGCCCTCAAATATTTTTAAAGCCATATCGATAGATTTAGCTTGGGAAAAACTCTGACTAATCGCATAGTTTGACAAAAAATTAATAAAATATGCTGATATTGCCGGACCACACCCAGCTATTAAAGTCAAAACGTCCAAATCTGCTTCTTTTTTTACAACAAAAACTTTCCCCAATAGGGTAATCAATTGCATAACATTATTGTGTTCTGAATAAATAACGTTTTTATTTGCAAAAAAACCAATTACACCTTTATTTATAGAGACAGGAATATTTGGCATCATCCGGATTATTTTCTGGTTTATATTTGAATAACTAAGTAGCATTTTTAAACTAACACCCGCCGCAACAGACAATATTATTTTATTTTCAATGAAGGGCTTTATTTCATGCAAAACTTCTTTTACCGTTAATGGTTTGACTGTAATGAAGATATAGTGCGCTTTTTTTGTGATAGCAACATTGTTTAATTTATTTGAAATAAAAATATTTGACGGTTTTATTTTCCCACTGCTTATCAGACCTTTAATGATTGCCTGCCCCATATGACCGGCGCCTATAATGGCAATTTTTTTATTCTCTAATCTGTCCTTTTCCATAGACGATCCATTTATAAATTGATAACTCCTTAAGACCAACTGGCCCGCGTGCATGTAGTTTTCCAGTAGAAATTCCCATTTCAGCACCTAATCCAAAAATATACCCGTCATGAAGTCGGGTAGAGGAGTTTACAAAAATAGTTGCCGAGTCAATTGATTGGCAAAATTTATTTATTACATTTTTATCTTGAGCGATTATTCCTTCAGAATGTTTTTTACTGAAAGTATTAATAAAATCGATGGCTTCATCTATCGAATTAACAATTTTTATTGAAACTTTCATTCCTAAAAATTCCTGCTGCCATTTATTTTTTATAATTTCTACGTTATTTTTCTTAAAATTATTAATAATTTTTTCTAATAAAATATCTTTTAAATCCTTATGGATTAAAACTGTATCTAAAGAATTGCAAGCCGAAGGCTTAGTAATTTTTGCGTTGATCAATATTTTTTCAATGATTGATTGATTGGCGCTTTTATCGATATAAATTCTGGCGCCACCTGCGGAATGAGCTAAGACAGGAATTGAAGTATGATTTTGAATATCTTTAACCATCTCATATCCGCCGCGAGCAATGACTAGATCAATGAGATCATTGCGTTTCAATAATTTTTTAACAGTGGATCTATTTTTAGATTTAATAAAACAAACGGTATTCTTGGGAAAATTCGATTTAAACAAGGCTTTTTTAATAGACTGAAATAGTACTAAATTTGTTTTTAATGCCTCTGATCCACCTTTTAAAATTGCAACATTACCGGACTTGATACAAAGACAGACTACATCAATCGTTACCTCAGGTCTCGATTCATAAATAATTAATATAGTTCCAACTGGAACTCTAACCTTATGTATCTCCAAGCCTAAATTATTAACTTTCTTCTCAATAATTTCTCCTATCCCACTTTCCAAATTAGTGATCGATTCAACTCTTTTTATTATTTCATCCAACCCGAAAGAATCAAGTTTTAGACGCTCAATAAAAGAAGAGGATAGATTATTTCTCTTGGCTTTTTCCAAATCTTTTTTGTTTGATAATAAAATCCTTTCTCTATTATTCGATAATTCAATAGCCAAATTAGTCAAAAAAATATTTCTTTCGTTTTCTGTCTTAAGATTATTTTTCATAGGATTGTATTTACCAAAATGTTTTTTAATTTTCCATCCACTATCTCTGTCACAATATTTTTGCTTTTCAGAAGTTCTATAACTTCCTGTTTTGTCTCACCTCTACCGACTCCGTATTTTGATCCTTTCATTGTTGAAAGCATAATAAATTTTTTGGCACTCAATAAACTTGTAATTTCCGCCCCTAAAAAATCATTACCGGAAAAACTATTTAAATCAACAACATCATTTTCATTAATTAAAGGAATGAATCCAGCGTCAAGATAATATTTCAAAATATCAGTTATATCTTTTGAGTTTAAGTCTTTCTTTGTAAGTAAAACTTGAGCTACTTGCAAATTTTTTTCTTTAAAAATTGTATTAAAATACGAGATTAAAATTGCCTGGCCAATTCCGGCCGCCGCTCGTTTTTTTATTAAGTCGTGATTATTAATGTCAATATAGTTAGAACCCAACCCAACGGCACCGGAAATTACCAAAACCAAACCAAACCCTGCCTCTTTCAAGCGCACTATTTGACTGGCAATATTACTCACTCGATATTCATCAAGTTTATTACGCTCAGTCAATAAGACACTACTTCCGATTTTTATTACAAATATTTTTTTCATAAAAAAACCCTCGCCACTACCATCTATTAATAAAAAAATAGATTGGCAAGGACGAGGGTTTATATCTCGTGGTACCACCTTACTTTGCGGTCTCTTTTTAGCGCTCCGGTTTTTTAAACCGACACACCTTGGTTTTATTTGTACGGTGT
>CAYIVY010000107.1:0-4089 GCA_964366945.1 uncultured Gammaproteobacteria bacterium | reverse complement strand
ACCATTAGACCCATTCCTTCAAGAGTTATAACTCCTAAAATTGGCGAGTCATCTTTTTGACCTATGACAACTGTTGTTGCCGCTTCATTGCCATCCAATTTGACAATCGCAGAACTTAAATTCCTTTGTATTGTTGTCCCGTCAGCCAAACTAAATTTTTGAGATCTTGCAGGTTTTAATCCAAGTCGATCTGCCATTTTCTTTGGAATAACAGTATATGATGCACCTGTATCTACCAAAAATTCGTCGCTTGCACTTACTTTTTTACTAAGATCCATAATTGTTGCTTGAACAGTTATGATTCCCATATGTTCCGATTATAGCACAGACTAGCTATTTAAAATCGCTTCCGAAGATTAAAACAAGATCAGATGCTTCTTTATCATCTAAGACTGATATTTTTGGCGCAGAAACATAGTCTTTTAAATCATTTTTTATCATTTCACCCAACTGTTTCTTATCTTTTTTTACCTGAATTTCAGTAATTTCAAAATCAAAATTATCAGCATTATCAGTAAGGATTTCTGCATAACCTTTTTTTCTCAGAATGTCTTTTATCTCAGTTGCCTTACCACGGACTCCAGAACCATTCAGGATTTTTATCTTCACCTCTTCCTTTTTAAAGTTAGGGGTTGGGGTGGGAGTTGGAGGAATGACAGTTGGGGTAATCACAACAACATTTTTTTTGGCCATAAAGTTGGGCAGTTTAAAATTATTTTTAAATTTATAAACTAAGACGAAAAGTAAAAACGAGACAATAAAAGAACTGACAAAAAGAACAACCTCTTTTTTTGGAATTTTTATCTTTGGTAAAGAAATTCTATTATTATTCAAATTAACATTTCTTTTTAGAAGAGAAAAGCTTTTATTTTCTTCAGATAATATAAAGGCGCCAAAACAAATATCATAGGTGAGAATTGGGAAAGTTTTACCATCTTTAGGGACGAGCATTTTTAAATAATTTTCATAAAAAGTTGGGACAATTCGTTTCAGTGGATTCGTCCAAACACCGACTGACTTGGTAAAAGTATCTTGACGAATATTATCTGATTTTTCTCCGGAAATAATAATACGATTAACCTTTTTTTTATCAGTTTTAATCTCATCAATCTTTGCCTTAAGTACATCGGCGATTTTATCAGTTTCGGTATACTTGATTGATATTTTTTTATCATCTATTAATCCACAGGAGTCAAATAGATAACCACTTAACATATCCGCTCCCAATTCGGCGTACAGGATGGTTTCTTTTTTTTCTTTTCGCAAAGTTTTTTCAAATAGTTTAAAATAGGCCATAGTGTCAGGTATAATCGAGTTGATCTTAAGATCTATCAAAGTCATTACCTGCTTAAAACTAAGAAGAGTTTCTTGGCTTATGCCAAAATATGTGACGATTTTTTCATTCTCCGATTCTTGAATAAAAAAGTCACTGGCTAAATCTGTATTATCAACCGGCAAAATTGAACGGGCCTTGTCACTAATGAAAGAATTAAGAGCAGAGGTGGCAATATCAGAAGGAACAGTCGTTCGAAAGAAACTAAAAAACTCTTGAGGAAGAATAAGAGAGATCAAATTTTCAGCAACAGGTTTATCTGAGGCAGAGATCACTTCTTTGATTGCTGATGCCAATAAGTCAATATTAGTAATTTTTCCATTATCAATCAAGTCAGAAGAATAGACTTTTTTTTGATATAGAACTTCCTGTTGTCCGAGAATGGTTTTTTTTAGATAAAGGAGTTTAATCGTGTTTCGGTCTAGATAAAGATAAATCATAGTTTAAATATAAAAGATTAAAGATTAAATATCAACATCAGTCTTTTTAGGCTCTAAGTGATAGAATATAGTCAAATGGAAAATCAGATAGAGGAAATTAAGGGAAAGATTGACATTGTAGATTTTATTGCTAGTTTTATTACTTTAAAAAAAGCCGGCCGCAACTTTAAAGCTGTTTGCCCCTTTCATCAGGAAAAAAGCCCATCATTTGTTGTGTCTCCCGAGCGGGGTATTTGGCACTGTTTCGGTGCCTGTGGAGAAGGGGGTGACGCGATTAAGTTTTTAATGAAATGGGAAAATATTACTTTTATTGAATCCTTAAAGGAATTAGCCAAAAAGACAGGTGTTAAATTGACACTCAATAAAATAAATATTGAGGACAAGATTTGGCAAAAAAAAGAAAGATATCTTGGAATGAATCAGTTGGCCACGGAATTTTTTCATTATATTCTTAAGAGGACTGATTTTGGAAAAAAAGCCAGTCAATACTTAAAGGATAGAGCTTTAAATCAGTCAATCATTGATAAGTTTCAACTTGGCTACTCACCTTCTTCTTGGGACTCTTTAAAGTTATTTTTAAAAAAAAAGAAGTTCGAGGAAGAAGAGATGTTGGAAAATGGCCTACTCGTAAAAAGTGCAAGAGGTAGTTATTATGATAGATTTCGCGGTCGTCTTATGTTTCCTCTTTCAGATAGTCGGAATAATGTCCTTGGTTTTTCTGGAAGGATTTTATCTGGCGGCAGTGAAAAAGAGGTAAAATATATTAATACCCCAGAAACACCAATTTATCATAAGAGAGAATGTCTTTTTGGGATCAATTTGGCAATTGAGGAAATAAAAAAACAGAAGAATGTTTTTGTAGTTGAGGGTGAGCTGGACATGATAATGCCTTACCAGAACGGATATTCAAATTTTGTCGCCATTAAAGGAACAGCTTTAACAAATGAACAGTTAATGTTATTAAAACATTATACGGATAAAATTACTTTGATGATGGATGCTGATCCGGCCGGTATTGAATCGATAAAGAGGGCAATCAATGAGGCGGAAAAATTTGACTTTGAAGTGAGAGTAGCAATTATTGATTATGCCAAAGATCCAGACGAAGCCCTAAAAAAAGATCCGGCCAAATTCAAAAAACTAATTACTAAACCAATACCAATCTATGATTTTTTAATTGAAACGGCCCAAAAAAAATACCCGGAGGAATCGGCCTTTTCCAAAAAAAAGATTGCTGAAGAAATAGTCCCGATGATTGAAAAAATTTCCAATCCAATCGTTAGGACTTTTTATATAAAAAAATTAGCGATCATTCTTGAAGTTTCTGAAATGATTATTGAAAATTTGATTAGTCAATTAAAACGAAAGAAGAAACAACTAACATTAAATAAAATTAAATATAATAAACCAGTTGAAGACAGTCGGGAATTAACTGTTGATAAATATATTTTAAGTATTGTTTTTCAAAGTGAAGATCCAAAAGAAATCTATCGTAATTTTTTTAGCGTTTTAAAACCAAAGTATTTTTTACATCCTTCATATGAGAAAATTAGTCACTATTTTTTTGATGAGATTGAAAAAAATATTAAAATTAATATTAACCAGTTTGGTAAAAGCTTACCCGAAGAACTTCAGCCAATATTTGATGAAATATTTCTTTTTGCTTCGGCAGATCATAATTTATCCGACGCTAGTCTTGACCGTTTAATTTATGAAATTAAAAAATATTATTTTAAAAGAGAGATGAAAAAATTAATCTCCGAAGAAGATAGTGTTGAAAAGAAAAAACGATTGAGAGAAATCTCTGAAGAATTAAAAGAGGTAGAAAAAAAACTAATTTCTTTATAGAATGTAAATGCCACTTCGCTATTAAATAACATTTGATAGCTTCGAGGCATAAACACTTATGATAAAACACCAACTACCTAAATCCTTAAATGAGCTAATTGTTCAGGGAAAAGAAGATGGATTTTTAGTTCAAGACGACATACTATTGGTCTATCCTAATCCGGAAAAGCATATAAAAGAGATTGATGGATTTTTTGATAATGCTTTAAAAATGGGCATTGATATATTTGAAACAATCTCGACTCGAGATGAAAGCGAATCACAAAAGTCAGTCGAAGAGATAGAAAAGGAACTGGAACATTTAGTGATTTTAAAACATGGTGAGTCACTTGATCCAATAAAAATGTATCTTAAGGAAATTGGAAAAACTCCTTTGCTTAAATTTGCAGATGAGATTGATCTGGCAAAAAAATATGAAAAGGGGGACAAAGAAGCAAAAGATAAATTAACAAAAGAGATCGGAAGAGC
>CAYIVY010000106.1:0-4109 GCA_964366945.1 uncultured Gammaproteobacteria bacterium | reverse complement strand
ATGGTGCTGAAGAAACAATTGGTGATGGTGAAACAGTAATAGTGGGACTAACCAGCACTTCTTTACCTATTGCTTCTTTACTTAAGATACTATTTTGTTTAACAATCTTCGTTGGCGAAGGAGTCAAGGTTATTTTTGGCGATGGAGATAGTGTAAGTGTTGGCTTAATGATTTGTATTGTAGATGGTGACAAGGTAATTATTGGTTTAGGAGTTGGTGTTGATATCTTTATAGTCGGTGATGGTATATTAGCAACAATCAGATTATCTAACGCTTCATTTTTTATTGAATTATTTTGTTTAATCAAAACAAAAACAGAAATTACAACCATAACTGTTAATAAAGAAATAATTAAAAAGACTAATTTCGAATTATTAACCTGTTTACTATTCTTTTTAGTTAAAAAACTAGGCAGTCGGGAGTAATTAATAACTTCGTTTGGTTTTTCCATAGCTTTAAAATCAGGGATTGACGGTACTTTTTCTTTAGTCTTTTCTTTTTTTAGAATGTATACCTGGTAACCAACCACTAAAGTCGTGACAAAGAAAGCCAGCAAGCTAATTTTATTAACGTAAGACAATAAATTAAATATATCCATAGTTCATTCTAACTAAAATTTGTCTTAAAAAGCAAGAAGAATCCCTCCACCAATAATGATTAATGATAAACTACTAAAGATCGTCCAGGAAAAATTATTACCGCTAACTGGTGGAGTCGTTGTTATATTATATGGGATTGTTGGAATAGGTGAATTATAGATTGATTCAGTCGGCGTAGGCGTAGCAGTAAACATAATAGTAGGTTCACCTGATGCAGTTCCTAAAACCCTACCTTCATTTCCTTGTAATGAAACAATGGTAAAATTTCTTTTTAAGGTAATTATTTTCCCATCTCGATCTTTTGTTTCTAATATGATTGTATGCTGGCCCAACTCAAGATATTCCGGAAGAACATAACTCCAATTTCCTTTACTATCACCAATTCTTGTAGCTGAATAACTTTATTTAGAATAAACTGTAATATTTATTTTAGCAAATGGTAGAGAAACACCTTTAATCAAAGGAATATTTCCTGGTATTAAAGAACCTTCTTTTGGATAGATAATATCGATTTGGTTCTTGGCAGCAGCATTTAAGTTTGTTGAAGCTGATAAAACATTTTCATCTTCAACAAAAGAAAAGTTTTTATCTTTGATAAAGACAATTGTTTGTGGTAAGGGTGAAACTTTTGATTTAACTGTGGTAATAGTTGATACTTCACCTTCAGATGTTATAATCTCTATTATAATTTTATCTTTATTAGCTATAGTTAAAAAATTTTGACTATCTTTACTGTATATCTGGTTTAAAGGAATTAACCAACTACCATCACCCTCCGACTTTATTTGAGTCAAAAGAGGATAACCACCTTTAATACTTAACATTATGTAAGAATTAATTAATGGTTGAACAGAATTAGATTGTAAAACTTTACCAAAAGCCGGACTAATGTTCTGAGAGTTGCCAAGACTATTGTTAGGAGTCACAAAAATAAAAGAATTACCATTCGGTTGAACAATAACTTGATTATTGTCACTAACGATCTTAAAAAAATATTTTTTACTTGGCACTAATTCTTTCAATGTTACTAAGTGTATTTTGTATTCGCCTTTTTTTTGGCCTATATTATTAATATCTTTTTCATCCAAGACAATTTTGTTCTCCTTTCCTTCATTCTCACCATAAACAACCCAGTCCGATTCTGCTTTATTTGTTTGCCAAAAAATACTGGCCTGCCTTGATGATAGATTGACTATTTCAACTCTTTTGGCCACTTTTAGCGATGCTTTGGAAGGGCCTGTTAATCCTAAAAATAATCTTGAAAAAACAATTGTGATAAAAAAAACCAACAAAACACCAATTACGGTTGGTAGCTTTGTTTTTTCTTTCAAATAGAATTCGGAATATATCACATCTACTCTGTTTTATTTTTTAATGTTTCCAAAATATCTTTGTTAATTTTATACTGAGATACTTGAGGTAAACTAATTTTTAATTTTATTTTATCTTCGGTTGCTGCATGGTAAATGTCTGCAATCAACCAGGCAACTACTGTAAGAAAAATACCTATTGACAATAGTAATATCTCTTTTTTATTCATAAATAAATCCCATCAATTGTTAAAATAACTTTAAGCTCACTTGAACCGCTCGACTCTTTACCTCGATTTATAACTATATTATCAACAATTTTTAAACGTCGTTGTGAAAAGAGATCTGTAGTAAACTGTTTTAGGTTGTCAAAACTCACACCGACGTCCATTATCAACTTAATATTCTGTAATTCTTGATTAGTCGAAGATAGGTTAATATCAACGATATTGGCTTTATTGATAGTTAATGAATTTTTATCAGCGATTTTTTTTATATCTTCAATAATTTTATTTACCTCCGGATGCTCTGGTATTGATTGACTAAATATAGGTAAATTATCTCTATTTTCTTCCATCTGCATTTGAATTGAGCTAATATCGTTAATTTTTTGTTCGTAAACACTGTCAATTTTTTTTAAATCTAACTCTTCTTTTTTTAAGGAAAAAGCCGTTGTTAACGAAGGTTTTATTGCAAAAATAATAAAGACGGAAAATATAAGAAGAAAAAAAACTGTAAAAATATAATCGCTGGTTTTTTTTACAAAAATAGATTTTGATATATTAGCTAGGTTCATAATTTTTTAGGTACTACTAAACTGATCTAAAAGTAAAGTGAAACTATAACCGTTCTCTGTTTTTTTTATATTTTGCAATGTTACACCTTTAAACTTTTTATCTTTTTTTAACAATAGATAAAAAGCTTGAAGGTGTTTTGGATTGTTTGCATCACCAATAACTTTTATCGAACCCTCATTTATTTCCATATTAGTCAATGAAATTGACTCTGGAAAAGAAGTAATAAAATAGTCGAACATCATACTAAAGTTCTTTTGCTTAACAATAGTTTTTTCAATAATCAAAGTTTTTTTATCAATCTTAGCTGCTTCATTAAGAAGTGGTAAAACTATTTGGACAATTTCTTTTTTTTGATCAACGGCTTCTTTTAGATCAATTATCCGCTGATCAATTTGGAATCGATAAAAAAACACTCCAATAACTACTAATTGTGTTATAACAATAATGTAACGCAAATAGTTTAGGCCAAAAAAAGTAAGTTGATCTAACAAAGAAGGTTCTTTTTTTCCCAACAAATTTATTTTATATTTCATTTCTTTTTTAATAATTTCTTACTGACTCTTGATTTTAATCTAATTGCTTTATTCTTATGAATTACTTTATGTTTAACAGCTTTATCAATTTGAGAATAAAATAAGTTGATTAATTTTTTTACGTCACTACCTCCCTTTTTAATCTTTTTTAGAGTTCCAAGATAAGCTTTGATGTAAAGACTATTAACTACTGTTCTTTTTTTATCTTTGCGAACTTTTTTTATGGCTGATTTAATTATTGGCATGAACTTAAAACACCCCCTTTTAATTTATATATTATATTCTTTTATAAAAGATCTATCTCCATTTTCTCCTTTGAAAAGAAGCTCTACTGTTATTTTATCTTTAATATTATGATAAATACAGGTTCCCGATGAACAAGTTCCTAAAGTAATTTTTTTCTCAAAATCGCTACCTACTATTTCTGCTGTACTATTGACGCCTTGCACCCCGCCTTCCTCAGTTTCATAAGATAAAATATACTGTAAACTACTGATATCTCTTGGAATATTCTTTGTTGAAAGGATTACTTCCTTCCGTCCTGACAACGGAGTAAGACTGACTTTGACCGAACTGTCAACGGTTGGCACAACATCTTCGGAAGTAACTACCTGTTCATTTTTGTTATTCATAGCCGTTTTTCTACCCACCAATAACCAATATCCTGAAAAAATAAATAATATCAAAAATATTCCACCAGCCATCATTATAATTCTACGACTTAGCTTCATAATATCAGATAATTTCTAATTTGACTGATAAATAGTCTTTTAAGTTGTCAATATTAACTCTCTCCTGTTTCATGGTGTCTCTATCCCTTACCGTAACCTGACCGTCTTCTATCGTCATATAATCTATTGTAACACAAAA
>CAYIVY010000105.1:2594-4123 GCA_964366945.1 uncultured Gammaproteobacteria bacterium | reverse complement strand
AGGCATCGGTCGTTATCTTCAAATTCTCAAAGAAAACTTTCCTGATTGGGTTTACACGTCAGATCTATCATCTATAATCTATGATCTAGAATCTATTTTTATAAATCCTTTCTTTAACTTTCTCCAGCCGCCTCTGACTTTAAAACGAATTGCAAAAAAACAAATCGCTGTTATTCACGACTTAATTCCTCTTAAATACCCTTCTCATTTTCCGCCCGGAATCAAAGGTTCTATATATATACTATTGAACAAAGTCGCCCTAAAAAATTATGACCTGATAATTACTGACTCTGAAGCCTCAAAAATAGATATTATTAAAATTTTAAAACTACCAGAACAGAAAATAAAAGTTATTTACCCTTGCCTACCAAAAGGTTTTTTATATTATAAAGTTACCCCCTACGCCCTACCTCCTACCCCCTATTGCTTATACGTCGGTGATGCTACTTGGAATAAAAACCTTGTTAACATTGCTAGGGCAATTAAAATTGCCGATGTTAATTGCGTATTTGTGGGAAAGGTATTTGAATCGCCGAGCTTTTCTAATTTCTGGCAAAACGAATTAAAAGAATTTTTTGAACTAACTAAAGGTGACAAAAGATTTATTTTTGCCGGTTTTATTCCCGACTCAGAACTATTCAAATTATATGAACAAGCTTTATTAAATCTGCTGCTTTCAAGCTCTGAAGGTTTTGGGTTTTCTTACCTTGAATCGGCTAATTTTTCCTGCCCTTCTCTACTATCTGATATTCCCGTACTCAGAGAGATTTCTGATAACCATGCTTTATTTGCCGACCCTTTAAATCCTCAGGATATTGCTGAAAAAATTATAAAAATTAGTTCAGACAAAATTTTAAGAAATCAAATCGGTAATGCCGCCAAAAAAAGATCAGAATTCTTTTCCCAGGAAAAATTTAGGAAAGAGTTTTTATACGGAATAATCTCTTTGCATTCTCCGTCGTTGTTTTAGCAATTTCTTCAATAGAAATATTTTTTAATTTTGCAATAAATTCAGCAATTAAAAGAATATTTTTCGGCTCATTATATCTTAAAGACGGCCGTCCACCAGATAATAATCTGGGCATAAGAAACGGTGAATCCGTTTCTAAGACCAGCATATTTAACGGAACAGTTTTAATGAACTCTTGCTTCTCTTTGTAATATGTAATATCACCGTCAACACCTATAAACATTTTATGGCTTTTAGCAAATGTAAGTAATGTTTTATCTGGTTCACAGCAATGAATCACTGCGGAATATGGTCTCAATAGTTGATGATTATTAGATAAAATTTCTAATAAATCTTTTTTTGCTTCTCGATTATGAATAATCAAGGATTTTTTATATTGGTAAGCCAGTTTAATCTGTTCAATAAAAAAATCTTTTTGTAAATCAACAAACTCTTCATTAACTTTATAGTCTTGATGCTTAGTTTTCTTATAGATATGACGGTCTATACCAATCTCGCCAACAGCAACGACTTTAGAATAAGATAATAGCTTGGAAAGCGAGGGAATAGAATTTTTTGC
>CAYIVY010000105.1:0-2494 GCA_964366945.1 uncultured Gammaproteobacteria bacterium | reverse complement strand
AAAAAATTTTGTTCCCGAGCTTTAAAGATTTCAAATACATGATGTGGATGAATTCCCACTGCCGCATAAATATTAGAAAATTTTTCCGCTATCTTAATCGCTTTTTCTGAAGTCTCAAGATCGGTTCCAGGAATAACAATATGATCAACTCCAGCTTTCTTAGCTTGATTAATAACGTTCTCTACCTTTCCATCAAATGCCTGGAAATTGAGATGACAATGTGTATCAAACATCAGTGGAAATCCGCTCATAATCTGTGTTAATCTATTATATATGACTCTCTTTATAGGTGCTGACCATCGGGGGATAGAGCTAAAAAATGCCATTATTGAGTATCTGCAAGAAAAAAATATCAGGATTGAGGATCTTGGCCCATACGAGCTTGATCCATTAGATGATGCGATAGATTATTCCCAAAAAGTCTCTCAAGCTGTCCTTCAAAATCCAGATAATCATCTTGGCATTGTTATTTGTGGATCAGGCTGCGCTGTTTCAATGGCTGCCAATCGAATCCGCGGAATCAGAGCTGGTGTTGCCATGAACGAAGATCAAGCACACCATGTCAGAGAAAACGACTCATGTAACGTTCTGGCCTTGGCCGCCGACTACACTCCTCTTGAATTAGCTTGTAAATTAATTGATGCTTTCCTTGCCTCAACTCCTAAGACGGAGGAAAAATACCTCAGAAGGATTGAGAAACTGGATAAATAATTAAAAAGTGGTTGTAAAAAACTCCCCTGGTATCTGCGGATAGGATTGAAAGAGGACAACTTTTTTAGAGACTCCAGTTGAGGTAGAAGACGTGGCTTCAGAAGAAACTGTTCTGCCTTGAATAGGAAGATTTGTGTCTCGAGAAAAAAATAGCTTGGTTGGAGCATAAAGGACACGAACTAAAAGAAATTGGCCTTGATAAATATCGCCTTCAGGTATGTAGGTTGAATAGCTATAATTTGTCATATCCGGAAAACAAGGCGTAATAAATGAAGCATTTGTGATACGGGAAGGTAAAACAGGATCAATAATATATTTTTTGACTGAGTCTGATTTAACTAAAGTAAATTCAATAGCCGGATCAGGGGTTGCTGATTCGAAACATATGGTAATGCCATATGGATGCAAAATTGAAGGATTGATAGCTTTAGTCTCGACGTTATAGTCCCCAAGGTAAAAGGTATAGCTACCATCTTTTGGAATGCTGGGCGTCGTAAATGTTTTTGAAGCCGCAGTTTGTATTGTGGCACTGCCGGAAAATCCTGTAATTGAACTTAGAGAATCAGCCCCAATAATAAAATTAGTATCACC
The DNA here is from genome assembly GCA_964366945.1 of uncultured Gammaproteobacteria bacterium. Taxonomy (GTDB): domain Bacteria; phylum Patescibacteriota; class Microgenomatia; order UBA1406; family GWC2-37-13; genus GWC2-37-13. Next base: position 1,192 of record CAYIVY010000105.1, on the reverse strand, counting down.
ATTAAGACTATTTTCTCTTAAAGCTACTTCAATCGCCGACTCAGCCGCGGCCAATGCTTTTTGCGACTCTTCTTCAAGCTTGGTTACTTGGGTCTCGGTGACCGATTTAAAAGAAACTGACAAAACAATAGTCATGACGGTCGCAAGCAACATAACCGTAATAAGCAAAATCTGACCCTTTCTATTTTGCATAATATTAATGCTACCAATAAATAAAAATAAAAACAATGATAAAAATAAATTTATGGTAGTATTTTTTATTATGATCCTTAAAATTTATACAGATGGTGGATCCAAGGGTAATCCTGGTCCGTCCTCAATCGGCGGTGTTGGTTATAGCGATGGAAAAAAAGTATTTGAGTTTAAAAAATCAATTGGCATCGCCACTAATAATGATGCGGAATATATGGCATTGATTGAAGGATTAAAACAAGTTATAAATTTTAAAGATTTAAAAAGAGTTGAATTATTTAGTGATTCAAGGTTGATGGTGAATCAGGTGAACGGATTATTTAAGGTAAAAAATGGAAAAATTAGAGAATATATTTTAAAAATCAGAGGACTTGAGCAAGAAATTAGCTTACCAATCTCCTATCACCTTATTCCCCGCGAACAAAATGCTGAAGCTGATCGACTAGTCAATTTAGTCTAATTTGATATTTATTTTCCTGATTTTTCTCGACTACTCCCCCAATTTCCATGACTGAAATTGTGTTTAAAATATCGGTCACTGCCTTGCCCAAACTAACTGATAGATCATCAATCGTCCGCGGATTATGAGCTAGGATATCAAAGATTAATTTTTCAGCTTCATTTAAATCTTTTCTGATATCTTCTTTTTTTTTCGGGGTGATTTGCATCTCAAACTCCTCAAGAATATCTTCAATTCCCGTTACTAATTTTGCGCCTTGTTTTAGTAAAAAATTCGGCGCTTGAGACATACTTGATGTAATCGGCGCGGGCGGGGCAAAGACTTCCTTTCCCTGTTCACCGGCAAAACGAGCCGTAATTAAGGCACCCGAATCTTTTAATCCTTCGGCAATCAGCACCCCGCGGGACAGGCCGGAAATAATTCTGTTTCTGGAAATAAACAAGCCTTTTAGCACGGTTTGATCGGGTGGAAATTCCGAAAGGATGGCCCCTCCAGTTTTAATAATATTTTCATAAAGATTACGATTAGTGGCCGGATAGA
>CAYIVY010000104.1:0-4167 GCA_964366945.1 uncultured Gammaproteobacteria bacterium | reverse complement strand
AAAAAACGCTACAAACAAGCCTTATCTGATATTAAGAAATGACAGGACATATATAAGACTATAAATTCTCAAGAATTTTTCAAAATGCTTCTTCCATGAACACTTATTTCACTCAAACATTCAAAAAACATTATTTAAAAAGAATCTACTCCAATAAAAATTTAGATAGCCAATTTGTGGAAAGACATGGTCTGTTTATAAGTGATCCAAACAATCCATTGTTGAGAGACCACGCTTTAGGAGGTAAGATGAAGGGGTTTCGATCTTTTTCAATAACAGGTGATATTAGAGTAATTTACTACATTTTTGATGATGCCGCCTATTTTGTTGATATAGGCACTCATAATCAAGTTTATTAATTAATCAAGTTTAGATAACAAAAAAACCTATACTCTGCTGCAAAAAAAGAATCGATTGAGCAAATTCAAACTTTGTATGCGACTGAAGGATTAATCCCTCAAGGATTTACCACTGTATCCGAAAACTACAACCAGTTAACCAGTCCCGATTGAATCGGGACGGTTCAGGGTTACCCGTGAACCCAACAGTGGTACCAACGCAAAAATCTCACGGGAAAAATGAGATAGAAATTTGGAAAAGGAGAGTTTATAATATCTTCATATGGTGAAACAAAAAAGAAAAACAATCTTGGAATATAATGTCGTCTTTCAAGAAGAAAAAGCGGGCGGGTATTCCGTATGGGCTCCGGAGCTTCCTGGTTGTGCTTCTCAAGGGGAAACTTTTGATGAAGCTTTAAAAAATATAAGAGAAGCAATTGAGCTTTATTTAGAGGAAACCAAAAAAGAAGCAGTAACTTTTTCTTACAAAAAACAATTTGTTATTCCCGTACAAATCTATGCCTAAACTGCCAGTAATCTCGGGTAAAGAATTAATCAAAGCTTTTGAAAAGATAGGTTTCGTATTTGTGCGTCAAAAAGGAAGTCATGTTATTATGAAGCATAAAGATAATCGGGTAGTTACGATTCCTTTACAAAAAGAAATAAAAAAGGGAACATTGAAAAAAGAATCGATTGAGCAAATTCAAACAATGTATGCGACTGAAGGCTTAGTTCCTCAAGGATTCGCCACGATCTCCGAAAACTACAAAAATCTTACTGGGAAAACTTCTTAAAAATCTGTTGACATTGCATGTACAACTTCATATAATATTTGCGTCATGGGTAGCTTTAGATTCAACGAGGAAAAAGATAAATTGTTGAAAGCGCAAAGGGGATTTGGATTTAAGACTATTATTAACTATATTGAAAAAGGGAATGTTGTTGAAGTAATAAAAAATCCAAACAAACAAAAGTATCCTAATCAAAAGATGTATTTGATTAAGATAAAAAGTCAAATAGTAGTTGTCCCATATGTTGAAGAAGATGACTCTATTTTTTTAAAAACGATATATCCCAGTCAAAAATATACAAATAAATATTTAAGTAAAAAATTATAAGTTAAAAAAATAATCATGAAAAAAAATAAAATAATAAAATCTATTTATGAGCCGTTAGATGATTATGAAAGGCAATTAATCAAAGATATTGATAATGATGAATTTGTTCCTGTTCCTAACCAAAAAGAAGAAATAGCTAAGGCTGTCCTTTATGCAAAGAATTTTTTAAAAAAAGATAAAAGGATGACTCTTCGAATAGCAAAGGATGATCTAGAAAAAATTCAGGCAAAAGCCATTAAAAGCGGAATTCCTTATCAAACTTTGATTAGTTCACTCATTAGACAGTATGCGAACGGAAGAATAAGCATCTCTATTTAAGGGGGCGAAAAAAGAATCAACGAGCCAAATTCAAACTTTGTATGCGACTGAAGGGTTGGTTCCTCAAGGACTTGCGACCATCTCATCAGAAAACTGCAAAAATCTCACGGGAAAAATTGGTTAGGAAATCACTTTCAAGTTTTTCTTTCTCTTAATCTTTCATAAATCAAAAATAAAAGCAAAGCAATAAGAGCAATACCAAAGCCTATATGGAATCTATTGAGATTTTCGGTTAGGTCTAACATATATTTTTGTATTACTTTCTAAATCAACTGATAACTTGAAAGTAATCATAGCAAATATAAAATTAACAGACAAGGTCATAATATCTCTAGTTGCCATTAAAGTTAAAATCAACCCAACGGAAATATTGATTAATAAAGAAGCAAGCGATCTTTTAACGATTTTTTTATACATATTTAACAGAATAAAAATATCTCAATAGTTATTCAATCGCTTATAACCTACAAAGGAGACACTTTAAACTGTCATAAAAAGATTATTTTAATGATAGACATCCTTACGATAATTATCTATTCCACCTGAACACCCAGTAAGCGGAGGACGACTTCTTTGCGGTAGCGTCTGTCACCGCGAGTGTTGATTCGTATAGCGGGTAGTTTTCCTTTTTTTCCCCAACGTTTGATTGTAAGAGGGGAGACGCGAAGTAACCCAGCTACTTCCTTAATTGTCAATAAATCTGGCAGATCGGAAAGTGATACTTTGTTTTGAAGTGACATGGTCTGTATTATAAAATATCAATTATAAAAAGTCAATTCTGAGTAAACTGTCTATTTTATTTTTTAACAAATTATCAATGTTAATGATCTGTTGAAAGATAGCGGTTGGTAGATCAAGTATTTTACTTGAGGCATTAACGGTCACACTTCCAGATTCTTTAATAGCCTTTATTTTATTACTGAAATTGATTTTAAAGGCAGGAATTACTAAGACCTTAGGAGGTAAGATGATATCTGTTGATAGGGGAGAGTCAAAAGTTTGTTTTGGAATCGTGGGGATGACTACAGGCGGGACTGTCTCTTGAGGCGGCTGCAAAGTTGGGGTTGGTGTCTGGATAGTTCTTGTTGGCCAGGTACCAGTCGGTACCTGGTTTGGCATTGTTGGCGTGGGTATCTTGGTGGGTGTTGCAATAGTTGGACGGCGAGTCGGTGTTGGAGTCGGCCTATTTGCTCGCGGCGTATTAGTCGGCTTAACTTGATTGCCAGGTAATCCTGGCGGAGTTCCCCAGACGCCCTCAGGCTGACCATTTGCACCCAGTTTTACACAACCATACTGATTTGGGAATTCAGGGGGAAGGTGCCAGTACTTACCGCAATCTCCATTTCCTGTAGCACCTTCACATAATGATGGGTGACAAGTCCATCGTTCTTGAAAGCAACACAACCTATCGTCTTTATATTTGTAAATATCTTCGCAGCATGAGGGTTGTTGGACTGAGCAATAATACTGAATAATCGCATCTGGCATCCGATACCCTGGATCAAACTTATTGCAAACATTATCATATCGATCCTCATCAAAAGTATTAGATGAAGATTTTGGGACTCGTGAGCATCCATCAGGAGAACACATAGTTGGGTCTGTACAGTTACATTTAGCCGGAATATTACTTTGGGCCCGACTAATTATTGTAGCTTGATTTTTGCGCGAAGTTACAAAAATAACCATCAAAGTCAAAAAAGAAATTAATATGATAAATAGAGAAAAAATATTTGAAAATCGATTTTTTACCATATGTATGATTATAGTATAATCAAATAAAAGATATGGATTTAAAAAAAGCAATCTTAATAATTATTTTTAGTTTGCTGGCATTTGGGATTGCCTATTTCATTGACAATTACTATATTGAAGGTAGAGGAACCGAGTTTTTGTTAGAAGTTTTTTATCTAAAATAGATCTATGCTCTTTCGACTTGACCGATTTTTTTTCGATGAAAAAGATATCTTTGTCTTGGTTTATTGGCTATTGGTGATTATAATATACATTATAAGAATTCCAACCGATCCATTTATTTTTGCATCGCTTATCGTAATTGGGATCTTTCTTGTAGCAACCCGGTCATTAGTTTCATCAATAAAATTTAACTCATATTTTTACATAATCTTATCCGGGCTTTTGGCCAGTATGTTTTTGTCACCTTACGGTTTGGCTATCTATCTATTTTTGGCGATAGTTATATTGACAAAGACGAATTTGATTTGATAAACTTAAAAAACATGTCGAAAAAAGATCTTCAGAAAAATAAAATATCAAATCTTATTGCGATTGGGTTTTTGGTTGTCTTAACTGTAGCTCTACTCCTTTCTTCAAACTTTATTTCAAAAAGACAAACAACAGATACTCGAGCGGCCGGCAGTGGATGCCACCTT
>CAYIVY010000103.1:0-4199 GCA_964366945.1 uncultured Gammaproteobacteria bacterium | reverse complement strand
TGCTAAAGTAATCCCGACACTAGTCGGGAAGGTAGATGGGATGTCATTTCGGGTTCCAGTGGCGACCAGTTCTATTACTGACATATCTGCTGTTGTAGAGAAATCAACTACTGTTGAGGAAATTAATAACAAATTTAAAGAGGCATCGGTTGGTTTAATGAAAGGAATTTTAGGCTATGAAGAAAAGATTCTAGTGTCCTCTGATTTCATAGGATCATCTTATTCATGCATATTTGATGCTAACTATACCAAAGTTATTAACGGTAATCTAATAAAAATCTTCGGTTGGTATGATAATGAGTGGGGCTATTCATCTCGACTGGTTGATCTCGTCGAAAAAATTTCTAACTTCTAATGAAAAAGATTATTTACATTGATCAGGCTGAAATAAAAGATAAAACTATACTTCTTCGAGTTGATTTTGATGTCTCCCTTAATCCCGACCGAACTATTGCTGATGATGTTCGTATTCAAAGAAATTTGCCGACCATAAAGTATCTTTTAAAAAACAAAAACCGGCTTATTTGCGTTGCCAAGTTAGATCGTCCGAAAAAACGTGATCCAAAATTATCACTTATGCCCGTTGTTAAAAGATTGCGTGAATATTTACCTGAATATAAAATTGCTTTAGTTGATGATTTCCTATCCCCCAACAAGCAAATATTCTTAAACCAAACTAATAAAGAAATCTTAGTTTTAGAAAATATTCGTTTTTACGCAAAAGAAAAAGATTATTCAACAATATTTGCAAAACAACTTGCATCTCTGGCTGATATTTATGTCAATGATGCTTTTGCTGTTTGCCATAGGTCAGATACCTCAGTGATCGGACCACCAAGATTTTTACCGTCATACGGAGGACTACTTCTTAAAAAAGAGTTGAATATCATATCTCAAGTTATTGACAAACCAAAAAAACCAATTGTGGCCATTATTGGAGGGGCTAAGGTATCAACAAAAATTGGATTAATAAATAAATTAATAAAAATTGTTGATTATTTAATTATTGGTGGCGGACTGGCCAATGCCTTTGTTAATGCCCAGGGGTTTGATGTAGGAACAAGTTTATGTGAATACGAGGCAGTCCAACAAGCAAGAAAACTACTTTCGTTACCTAAAAAAAACCGTGCCTTAATTGTGTTACCAGTTGATGCTGTTGTTGCAACTTCTAAAGAAGCACGCGAAAGCGAGGTAGTAAAAATTGAAAATATACCGTCTGACAAATCTATTTTTGACATTGGTCCCGAAACTAAAGCTCAAATTGGTGGTATTATTGCTAAAGCAAAAACAATTATTTGGAATGGTCCGGTTGGTTATTTTGAAAATCCAGCCTTTAAAAGAGGTACTGATTTTATATATTATTCAATTACTCATAATTCCAATGCCATATCAATTGTTGGTGGTGGAGATACTTTAGCGGCCATCTCCAAAAAAGAATATCTTGATAAAATTACTCACATTTCAACTGGTGGCGGCGCGATGCTTGAATTTATTGAAAAAGGAACACTGCCAGGAATTGAAGCTTTAAAGAAATAATTATCTAATAATTTCCACTACCTTATTTGCTTTATCCGGTGACTTGACAACCACTATTTCTCCTGACTTCAATATTGACGGTAAAAAACTTTTCCCCACAACTTTATCATCATTCATCCAGTAAATATCCAAATCTAAATAAGTATTTTTATTCCAGAACGTCTGACGTTCTTTATCAGGAAAAATAAATATCATTCCGTCAGCTCCTTTTAGTTCTTTTTTACTTTTGTAAAACATCAAGCCTTTTTGCCATTCTTCAGACGCATCTGTAATTAATAATTTATATTTAACATTATTAATAGAATAATTTATCAATTCGTTTTTTGGGGTTGAAAAATAAACATTGGAAGGACTTAAAAAAATCAGTGAATAAATTGTTAAAAATATCGTAATTAAAAAAATTACTACTAAAAAAAAATTGATTAATTTATTTTTCATTAATATCATTAATTCTTATGTTTTTTTATTTCTTTGTACATGAAGCTACCCAGATTATAATCAATCTTTTGTAGGTTCACTTGGGTCGGAGCGGCGGGACTTGAACTCGCGGCCTCAGCGTCCCAAACGCTGCGCTCTAGCCATCTGAGCTACGCTCCGTATTGCTGTTTAAATTTTTATTCTGCTAACTTATATTTTAACAGAAATTATTGCTATAATTAACGCTCCCTATGAAAAATAATAAAAATCTTCTCATCGTTGCTCTTATAGCTTTAGTGAATATGCTTGGATATGGGATTATCATACCAATCCTTTATTCATATTCAAAAAAGTTTGGCTTAAGTGATTTCCAAAATGGACTGCTCTTTTCTATGTTCTCGGTATGTCAATTTATCTCAACGCCTATTATTGGCAGACTGTCTGATAAATATGGCCGCAGGCCCATGTTACTTATCTCTATCATTGGAACTGCTGCCTCGTTTTTTTTGATGGCTTTTGCACCAAATGCCGTTTTTCTGTTTATTGCCAGAGCTGTTGATGGACTGACCGCCGGCAATATACCAGTCGCTTTCGCTGTGATCTCTGACTTAACTAAACCAGAGGAACGCGCAAAAGCATTTGGACTGATTGGATCGGCATTGAGCTTTGGTTTTGTTTTTGGGCCGGCAGTGGCAGCTTTTACCATTGGCTTTGGGTACGCCTGGCCATTTATCATTGCCGGAATTATTACTTTAATTGCAGTACTACTAACTGCCTTTTTTTTACCAGAAACAAATAAACATATGGGAGAAGTGAAGCAGGCAAAACTCTTTGATTTTCCCCGCATGTGGCATACATTATTTGATCCAGATATGGGAAGAATTTTTATTATTTCATTAATTTTTTTCCTCGCTTTTTCTTGTGCATTACTTTATGGATTCCAACCTTTTACTATGAACATTCTAAAAGTTAGCGCGTCACAGAATGCTACATTATTTACAATATTCGGAGTTGTTGGTTTTATTTCACAAACATTTCTTGTTCACCGTTTTTCAAAAGCACTAGGAATAAAAAGGTCATTTATCTTTTCTATGATATTTACAGCCATTTCTTTCATGATCATGTTTTTTTCTCATTCACTTCCAATTTTTATAGTGGCATCAATCATCCTTGCACTATCTAATAGTACCGTTCAAACACTTATCCCAACAATTCTTTCCCAAGAAGCTGATGAAAAATCTCAAGGATCGATAATGGGACTTAATGCTTCCTACCAAAGTATAGGAATGATTTTTGGGCCAATCTTAGGTGGAATGGTGGCTACAATTGCAATCCCACTGCCTTTTATTGTGGGAAGTATTTTAGTTTTTATCTGTTTTCTTCTCTCTTTCCGAGTCCTTCGTCCCGGTATAAAAAAACAGTCGGCTTTTTAACTTTTGGTATATTTAAATAACATATCATTATGAAAAACAGGGCTATCTTGATTTCAATTAGTTTTATATTTTTGATTTGTTTTATCACATTCACTTTTTTTGTCAAAGATGATGTCTTCAATCAGTTAGATTTTGATACGACGGTACGTCTCCAAGATAATTTGCCGAAAAAATATGATAATTTTTTGTCTTTTTTCAGCCTAATTGGCAGCTTCGAAATACTGGCTGGTCTTCTATTTTTTATTGCCCTCTTTAGGAAAAAAATCTTATCTTTCTTTATTTTTATTCCTTTGGCAGCTGCACATGTTATTGAAATAATTGGGAAGTCATTAATGAATCATCCCGGGCCTCCATTTTTATTCTTTAGATATAATCTAGACTTTTTTTTCCCTTCTTCTTATGTTCAAGCCGGATCGTCTTACCCATCAGGCCATAGCTTGCGAGTAATCTTTGTTTCAATAATAATTTCTTATTTAATTAGTAAAACAAGGATTCATAATGTAAATAAAATTTTTTTTAATTTATTACTGTTTATTTTCAATGGATTGATGCTGATTTCCCGGATTTCTCTTGGAGAACACTGGCCGACCGATGTCATTGGAGGAATTTTACTTGGACTATCATCAGGAATCTTCGCCCTTATTTTCTTATAAATTTAGCCTCATCCAACCTACGAGGTTGTATGGCTAATGGTTGATAATATTGATTAAGCTGCTTAACTTTCGAACAGTTATTTTTACTTCTCCTCCTATTGGAAAGGTGATCTTTGGGTCCGTGTGACAGATCGGAAGAGCGTCGTGTAGGGAAAGAGTG
>CAYIVY010000102.1:0-4216 GCA_964366945.1 uncultured Gammaproteobacteria bacterium | reverse complement strand
AGTTCAGACGTGTGCTCTTCCGATCTAGAGGCGATTAAATTAAATAGTTTTGCTAAAATATTGTCATAATGAAAAATTTTGACTTTTCTACTTACTTGTCCCCTTTGACCTGGCGTTACGGATCTGATGAGATGAGAAAAATTTTCAGTGAAAAACATAAGTACGAACTTTGGCGGAAGATCTGGATTGCTCTCGCTGAAGCTCAACATAAAGTTGGTTTAGTAAATAAAGAAGAGCTGGATGATTTGAAAGAACAGGAAAAAAACATTGATATTGAAAAAATTTTTGGATACGAGAAAGATACCAAGCATGATGTTGTGGCGGCGATCAAAGAGTTTGCTGAAAAAGCAAAAATCGGCGACGGAAAAATTCATTTGGGCGCAACCAGCATGGACATTGTTGATAACGCAGACATGGTTAGGATCCAGGAGGCGCTGACAATCGTTGAAAAAAAAGTTCTTGTTATTTTAAATTTACTGGCCGATAAAATTGATGAATATTCTGATTTTCCATGTTTGGGTTACACGCATTTACAACCAGCCGAACCAACAACTGTCGGTTACCGTTTGGCTTTTTATGCTCAGGATTTACTCACCGCTTATGAATTTATCCAGTTTACTAAAAAGACTATTAAAGGAAAAGGAATGAAAGGCGCAGTCGGCACTGCGGCCAGTTATAAGGAATTATTAAAAGATAAAACAATATCTGTTGGGGAATTAGAAAGTAAAGTAATGAAAAATTTGGGAATTGATGCGGCCTTAATTTCCGGTCAGGTCTATCCCCGTCTTTTTGATTTTATTGTTTTAAATAGTTTGGTAATGGTGACTTCTGCGCTTGCCAAATTCGCCGGAGACTTACGGATTTTGCAATCTCAGCTTTACGGTGAATGGTCTGAACCTTTTGGAAATAAACAAGTAGGTAGTTCGGCCATGCCGTTTAAAAAAAATCCTATTAGTAGTGAAAATATTTGTTCACTCGCCCGTTTCGTCGCCTCTCTTCCTCAGATAGCAGGCGAAAACGCATCACTTTCATATTTAGAAAGGACTCTTGATGATTCCGCCAATAAAAGAATTGTTGTTGCCGAAGCTTTTTTGACAACCGACCAAATATTAATGACCGCTGAAAAAATAATTTCCGGATTGGTTATTAATAAAGAAAGAGTCAGTTTTAATTTAAGGCAATATTCTTCGTTTGCCGCCTCCGAATTGATCATTTTAGAAGCTGTTAAAAACGGTGCTGACCGGCAAGAAATGCATGAAGTACTAAGGATTAATTCAATGATTGCCTGGACTGATATTCAGAATGGTAAAAAAAATCCAATGATGAAATTATTATTAGAAGATAAGTTGGTCAAAAAATATCTCAATAAAGAGCAGCTAGAAAAATTAATGGAAGTTGAGACTCATATTGGCGACGCCCCTGAGCGGGCAAAAAAATTGGTTAAAATTATAAAAAAATTATGAATAAAATAACTGTATCTGTATTGATGGGAAGTGATTCTGATCTTGAAGTTATGAAGGGGGCTGTCGATATCCTGAATGATTTTGGAATTGAGAACGAAGTTCTTGTCTTATCGGCTCATCGTACATTTGAAGCGACCCGCGAATATGTGATGTCCTCTATTGAGAGGGGAACTAAAGTAATTATTGCCGGGGCCGGAGGATCGGCCCATCTTCCTGGTGTCATCGCTGCTATGTTTCCTCTCCCCGTCATCGGCGTTCCCATCAAATCAAAATCTTTGGATGGTTTGGATTCTCTTCTTTCGATCGTCCAAATGCCTCCTGGAATCTCAGTTGCAACAGTTGGAATTAACGGAGCTAAAAACGCCGGACTTTTGGCAGTTCAAATATTAGCAACTAGCAATAAAGAATTGCTAGAAAAATTAAACATCTTTAGAGAAAAACAAAAAAACTCTGTTCTGGAGAAAACGGAAAAATTAAAAAGTCTTGGTTATAAAAAATATTTAGAAATTTTAAAAAAATAATATGGTCACTGAAAAAGTGATTCTTAAGTCTCTTCCAAAAGTTTTAAAAACTGTTGACTTGCCATTAGGGAAAAAGATTCAGGGAAAAGTTCGTGATATCTATTTTAAAGATAAAAAAAGAATCCTAATTACAACCGACCGCCAGTCGGCCTTTGATGTAATTTTAGGCAATATTCCTTTTAAAGGGGCTGTATTAAATCAGCTGGCTGCTTTTTGGTTTAAAAAAACCAAACATATTATTGATAATCACCTTCTCGATGTCCCTGATCCAAATGTCTCGGTTGCTAAAAATTGTGAACCAATTCAAGTTGAGATGGTTGTCCGGGGATATATTTCCGGAGTCACCAATACTTCCATTTGGGGTTCATATGAAAAAGGAGAAAGAATAATTTATGGATTAAAATTTCCAGACGGCCTAAAGAAAAATCAAAAACTGGAAACACCAGTTTTAACCCCGACGACCCATCCCTTAGTCGGCGCTAAGGGTCATGATGAAAGATTGACAAGAGAGCAAATAATTGCAAAAAAATTAGTCAGTGAAAAACTTTATAAACAGATGGAAAAAACGGCCTTAGCTCTTTTTAAATATGGAACAAAACTTTGTCTTTCAAAAGGACTGATTTTGGTTGATACAAAATATGAGTTTGGATTACACAATGGGAAACTAACTTTGATTGATGAAATTCATACTCCAGATTCCTCTCGTTTCTGGATTGTAAAGACTTATCAGTCAAGATTCAAGAAAGGACTTGAACCAGAAAACTTTGATAAAGAATTCTTGAGACTTTGGTATGTAAAGAGAGGTTACCGAGGAGACGGTCCTCCACCTCCAATGGCAAAAGAATTGATCGTCGACCTGGCCCAGAGGTATATAGGTGTTTACGAAAAACTCACCGGTCTCATATTCAAAGCCTTTGAATATCCTATTGAAGAAAGAATTAAGAAGAATTTAAAGAAGTATTTATGAAAACGATTTGTGTTTTTTGTGCGGCTAATGAAGTTGAAGAAAAGTATGTCCAGGATACAAAAAGATTGGGCGAACTAATGGTTGAAAATGGATACAGTCTTGTTTGGGGTGGTTCAAACAAGGGATTGATGAAAGTGATTGCTGATTCTGTTCAAAATGCTGGAGGAAAAATATTTGGTGTAACAATAGAATTTCTTAAAGGCCATCGCAGACTGAATGCCGATGAAATGATTATTGCTAAAGATTTACCTGAAAGAAAAAAATTACTTTTGAGTAAAGCGAGTGCGATCATATTATTAGTTGGTGGAATTGGATCACTTGATGAAGTTGCTGAAATGTTGGAGTTTAAAAAATATAATCTGCATAATAAACCGATTGTTGTTTTAAATACCGATAAATTTTATGAAGGTTTAAAATCTCAATTCCAGAGAATGGATAAAGATGGATTTTTGCCAAGAAAGCTTGATGAGCTAATTTATTTTACAGATACTCCAAAAGATGCCCTCTTATATATTAACAAGGCTTTGAAATAATATGTTTCATAAATATAATTTCATTACCCACTAGTTCTCGGAACGGGAAAATGCAAGAGAAAAATCATGAATTAGCCTCATCCAACCTACGAGGTTGTACACGGCCTATCCCAGCAACCTGAAAATCAACCTCACCCTCCTTCGTCAAAAACTTCCTCCTACGTCAAGACTTCGAAGGACAAGTCCGGCGGGCAAAGGAGGTTGTGTGGCGGCTTGGTACGATAGGTTTATTGAATTGTGATGTTGAACTTTATATTCAAGGCGCGAGCTACTCGCTCAAGGAGAGAGATCATTGGCTCCTTCAAGGCGAGAGATAACTGCCTGACCAGTATTGACTTTTTTGGCTAATTCTTCTTGGGTAATATTTTGCTTAATTCTTGCCTCAATCATTTGACTGGCAATTTGAAATTCCACCTCTAATTTATCATTATATCAATGTGTAATTATATTTTAAAAGGAATATTTAGTCTGGATTCCCGCCTCCGCGGGAATGACAATTATGTACGGACTTGAAGGCTTTCTTTTGCGAAAGTGATGTTTTTTAGTTCAATGATGACTTTTTTTTCGCCATCTTCAACAATTCCGGCATTATAAGCTTTTATTTCCAACTTTTTGGCCATATTTAATACCTGACTGACTTCTTTAGCTGGAACGAAAATGGCAAAACCGGCGCCCATATTTAAATTTCCATAAGCTTCTTTGTAATCAAGTTTTCCCTGTTCGACAATAAAT
>CAYIVY010000101.1:0-4368 GCA_964366945.1 uncultured Gammaproteobacteria bacterium | reverse complement strand
GCACCCCCGTTTGATCGAAGGCTTTGTGGAGATCATCAAAGAGGCTGAAGAGATATTTTTAGATGAAGATCTATTGCAACTAGAGGATGTAAAACATTCACGGACTGAGAAAAGATTTACAGCAATAGGTAAAACTTTTCAAAAAAAATTATTATTTGCGGCTTTTACTATCAGAAATGGTAAGATAAGAATTATTTCTGTTAGAATTGCCAATAAAAAAGAAAGGAGGATATATGAGAAAAAAACTTAAAATAATTCCATATTTCAAAACGGAAGCGGAAGAACGTAAATTTTGGCAGAATCATGATTCTACCGAGTATGTGGATTGGTCAAAGGCGCAAAGGGTTAGTTTTCCTAATCTTAGATTGACAAGTAAGCCTATCACCATAAGATTACCTGATACTTTGGTTGATAGATTAAAAATAAAGGCTCATCAGACAGATATCCCTTATCAAACGCTGATAAAAAGAATTCTTTTCGACGCTGTAGCGTAAAGGAAAATCTCCTATCGTGAATTTTTCCTCACTAATTACTGTTGATTTTATGTTTTTATTGATGGATCCAATTTATATTCTATTGATTTTTGTAGTGGTAAAATGTTATATTTTCCGTAATTAGTAATGAGAAACGTAAAGGTTTTAACAGATTTTCAAAAAAAGAAAACAGCTGAATGGCTTTTAAACATATCCCAGGCAGCAGTTGTGGCGGGAGTCGGTAGTATTTTTTTCCCAGAGATTGGTAAAAGGATAGGGTATGCAGGAATTACCGTAAGTGTTTTATTTGCTTTGATTTTATATTTTTTGGCAATGTTTATTTTAAAGGAGGTGAAAGATAATGACTGAATTTTTTAATTATGTATTGAACAATCCAGCTTTTCAAGCAGTATTCTTTCTGATGATTCCTGTTATAGGGATAGTTCTTTATGCTTTTCCTAGGTTGTCAAAGAAATAAATACTTACCAAAAAAATCGCTTTCCAACAACTCAATTTCAACATATCTCAACATATTTTGCAAAGTATATGTCTTGCAAAATTGACTAACGTTAATTTTACTCTTCCAATTACTGTTGATTTTATGTTTTTATTATTGGTATAGTGACAAGTATGGATCAGAATTCTATCGTGATTGATGAGAGGAAAAAAACACAGATTGAAGAACAGATTGTTCGCTCTATCATTACCGCTTATGAAAGAGAAGAAATAGAATATTATGATTTAAAGGAAGCAGCCAAGTATACGCTTGACCACATTGACAATGTAAAAACATACTCTGATCTTTTGTATTTTTTAGAAAATCTGTCAGGTTATTGGAAGATATTTAAAAACATTTTGACGTTGGAAAGTGGAGTGAGAGAAAAGTTAAAAGAACAGGAAATAATTAATAGACTATCTCAACATATTAAAAATATACCACACTGATAAATATGCCAGACGTTGTGCAAAGAGAAGTATTAGGGATGCAGATGCTGAAAGTTGAAGCCGCTGCTGTTCCTATTGATATGGCAACAGTGTTACGAACAGCCGCCGAGGCATCACTACAAGAAGGAAGAGCAAAAAAAGCATTAGAAAATCTAAGTAATACAGCAAGATTGCTTGATCCTACCAAAATAGAAGATCAATATAAAGGAATATCCCAAACTGATGAGATAGATGACCCAGTAACAGGTACGTTAAAGAAATCAGCGGGTCAAGAGGCGAGGCTGAAACCTGGAGAGGATGCTATAAAAACCATCAAAGAATATGTTGAAAAGAAGAAGTATGATGCCATGGATGCTGGAGAAAAAGGTAACTGTAAAAAAATGTTGACTGATTATTTGATCAATAATCCGGCCTTTATTGCCGTTAAAAAAATTCTTGATCCCACATTTGATCATACATCAGCCGGTGCTCGAGGATTGATAGAGGCAGACGCTGAAGCGATACTCAAAAATCCCTTGCTTTTTGATGGGCTAAAGGCGGTAACGGCCGATTTTTTAGCAACTTCAAAGATTGACTATAAAGAACTTCATAGATTATTAAAGCAAAAAATGGGCTTATCAAATGACGTTTCTACACTAACAACAGAGATAGGAGTAGCTGGTGGAGGGGGTTCTGGGTTGGCAAAAGCAGTGGAAGATTTAGAAGCTGATTTAAAAGAATATGAAATTTATACAGACCCAGCTGATAAAACAAAAGTAATTAAGGGTGCTTATGCAACAGTTAAAGAAGGGTATCAGACTCTTGAGTTAACAAAGAGTTCGGATATAAGAAAATATGAAGCGTCAATATCTAAGGCAAATAGTGTTTTGAGACAAATTTTAGGTGGTAAATTAACTACATTTCCTGTATATGATCCTATTTCTTCGGCCACTGTAAATATTGATGCTACAAATATTGATGACTTCATAAACAGATGGAGTGCAAAGATAGATACCCTTAATCAAGAGGTTGCGGATCTTAAATTAAAACAATCACTTATTGATAAAGATAAGGCAAAAAAGATGGCAGAACTGACTGAAAAAAAAGCAGAAAAGAAACAAAAAGAAGCTGATAAAAAGGCTAAAGAAAAAGCCTTAAAAGATCTAGAAGAGGGAACTCTTAAGTCTGAACAAGAAAAAGTAATAGAGGCAGAAAAAAAGGTTAGCGAAAGAGCACAAGGACTCCTGGCTGAGGCGGTGACTACTCTTTGGCAAGACATTACGGCCGAGGCAGATAAAGCTAGGACAACAAATCTAAAAGGATTGGAAGGGGATTGCCAAAAAGGAGCGACTGAAAAATTAATCGACGTTATCTATGATAAAACAAATAAAAAATATAAAATGAATCAGCTAAAGCAATATAAAGATGAATTATTAGCTGATGGGGTTGAAGGGTTTGGAACCAAAAGAATAACAGAGTTGATCACTGCTTATTCGTTGGGTACAGCCACGCCAGAGCAAAAAAAATTGGTACCGGTTCTTGAAGGTATTAAAAATGACCCAGCAAAACTAAAAGAATTTTCAACGACTTTAGTAAGGGAAATGTTGGGCACAATTGCTTATAAAAACCCGAAATTACTTGAACGCATGTTTACACAGGACGAAAGAGATATGAAAGCGTTGCTGGGAGATGTTTTACCGGATTTAATTGAACAAGCTTATAATGATCCTGCAAGAAGAGACAAGGCAGAGGCAGCCTTTGGTAAGAAAATGACAAAAAGAGACTTAGGTGAAAAGTTGAAAAACCTTGGCTGGAAAAATCTTTGGTGGATTTTGCTTGTTCTGGGCATTATTGGAGGAGGAGGAATTTTCTTAGCAACTAGAGGAGGATAAATATATTTTCGGTTCAGATTTAAAATTTGACAAAATTATTATTTGTATTACAATAAAGACTAAATATGACAACGACAGGCGAATCAAAACCAAATCCGTTTGCGACTATGATTTCGAGAGGTCTTGCTGGTACTTTAGATTATGTAATAAAAAAAGGGTCAGGTTTATCTGAAGGAGGCGTTCTTGAAGAGGCATTAAAAGATGAAAGAGTCCAAGAATCAGGGGCACATTTAATTTCGAAAAGTTTAAACGATACTTTTGATGATATTACAGCAAATGCTAGTCCACTCATTAAGTCAGGAGCAGAAAGATTAAATCCAGAAAATAAAGATACTTATAAACTTATTAGAGAAAGTTTAGCTGCCCCAACGGATGGTATTTTTAAAAAGATCATTAAAACAATTTTTGGTAGAATTCTTAATGTTGGAACTGGTATAGCAGGTCATATTGGTGCAACATTTGTTAATAAATTATTTAATCCTACAGAAAAAGTTGAAGGAGAAGATGTTCACAATATTTTTGCCTCCTTTATGTCTAAGATAGTAGGATCTAAAAAACAGGTACCTGCCACAGCATAAGCCTATGAATAACAAGCAACAATTTGAAAAAATGATGAAAATATCCAATACACTTTTGGATGGAAATTATTTCTCAGATGAAGAAAAAGAAAAAATAAAAAACTCTTTTATTGATAATTTTTATAAAGCCCTTCAATTAGCACTAGATGTAAATATAAGAAATGAAAAACTTAAAGAATTTATTAAAACAAAAAATATCAATGATTATGTTGAGCAAGCGAGATTTTTGATCGAGACTTTGGATAATAAAAAGACTTATATTTTGATGAACTATTATCTGATGAACTTCCTTTTATCTTTTGGAAAAGCTGCAAAAAAAGAATCAGTTGAGCAAATTCAAACTTTGTATGCAGCAGAAGGCTTAGTGCCGAATGGATTTGCGACGGTGGTTGAAAACTACAAAAATCTCACGGGAAAAACTGCGTAAATAGAAATTGTTATTGACACTCCATACAAAAACATTATAATTGTATTTATATGAATAGAACTGTTTTACAAGTA
>CAYIVY010000100.1:0-4387 GCA_964366945.1 uncultured Gammaproteobacteria bacterium | reverse complement strand
CATAGAATAAATCTGGATATAGTCAGACAATTAAAACAATCCGCGGAGATAATTATCCGTTTCTTCTCTGCCCCAAATCCGTCCACATAAGAAAAAAAGAGTAAAATTGGGCGAGTACGATGCAAAATCTGTTTGAAAACTATATTCAGTCGATTTCCCTTAAATTTTCTCACGAAGAAACCAGCGAAATGGGCTACCGCACGGATTTTGAAATTCTTATCAAAAAGATATTCGAGTCAATAAATGTCAGGCGAATTGATCATGACCCCAAAGCCAAAGAGCATAACAAGCCGGATTTTATTGTCCTTAATTATGACGTACCGATTTTGTATATCGAGACCAAAGATATAGGTGTTTCGCTGGATAAAGTTGAGAAATCCGAGCAGATGGTTCGGTATTATGGATACGCCAACTTGGTCTTGGCTGATTATCTGGAATTTCGTTTTTACAGAGACGGTATTCGTTATGGTGAACCAATCAAAATTGCCGAGTACAATCTTATAAATCGGACAATTACGCCAATTCCGGAAAATTTTGAACTTGCAGCAAAAACTTTACTTGATTTCACTAAATCTCACAAAGAGCCGATCAAGTCCGGTAAACACTTGGCGAAAATCATGGGCGGTAAAGCCCAAAGAATTCGGGATAATATCTGTCAATTTTTTTCGATTGAATCAGATAAAAATACCGACCTGTCCCGACTTTATGAAACCCTTAAACAACTTCTCGTTCATGATCTGACAATAGAATCATTCGCCGATATGTACGCCCAAACGTTGGTTTATGGGCTATTTGTTGCCCGCTTTCATGACAAATCGCAAGGTAACTTTTCCCGGCAGGAAGCTCGAGAATTGATTCCTAATTCTAATCCGTTTTTGCGCCACTTTTTCGACCATATTATTGGCGCCGACTTTGATACCCGCTTGAAATATATTGTTGACGAACTTTGCGAAGTGTTTTCCCACGCCGATGTTGCAGAATTGATGAAAGAATATTTCAAAACTGACTTATGGGGAGAAATCCATCGGGAAAAAGATACGGTGATTCATTTTTACGAGGATTTCTTGAAAGAATATGACCAGGAACTCCGCAAAAAAATGGGCGCCTACTATACCCCGCCGGCGGTAGTCCAATTTATTGTCCGCTCGGTTGATTACCTGCTGAAAAAAGAATTTGGCTTAACCGCTGGCTTGGCTGATACTTCAAAAACCAAAGATGGCATTCACAAAGTCCAAATTCTCGATCCTGCCTGTGGCACAGGGACATTTATTAGCGCCGTGATTCGGCTCATCTACGAGCGGTTATTAGCATCTGGCCAAAAAGGCCGCTGGCCGGCTTACGTTCATCATGATTTACTCCCTCGTCTTTACGGCTTTGAATTAATGATGACACCCTACACGATCGCGCATTTGAAATTAGGAATTGCTTTCAAACAAACGGGTTTTTGGGATTTCCACCGCCGCTTAGGAATTTATCTGACTAATTCATTAGAAGAAACTAGCAAACAGCAAGAAATGTTTGCTTTCGGATTAGCCGAAAGCATCGCCGAAGAATCCAAAGAGGCCGCCATCATCAAAAACGAAAAACCAATTATGGTGGTTATCGGCAATCCACCGTATAGTGTTAGTTCTTCTAATAAAGGCGAGTGGATCCAAAATCTGGTTAAAGATTATAAAAAAGACTTGAATGAGAGAAATATCCAGCCTCTTTCCGACGACTATATTAAATTTATTCGTTTCGCCGAACATTTCATAGAGAAAAATAAGAGGGGTATCGTGGCGATGATAACTAATAATTCTTTCCTAGACGGTAGAATCCATCGTCAGATGAGGAAGCATTTACTCGAAACATTTGACGATATTTATATCCTTAATCTTCATGGTAGTTCAAAAAAGAGAGAAAAAGCACCGGACGGAAGTAAAGACGAGAATATTTTTGATATCCAGCAAGGAGTTTCTATTTCTATATTCATACGCAAAACAGAGAATAAGAAAAGTCTTGGGGCAGTTCACCACTCTGAGTTTTATGGCAAGCGGAAACTCAAATTCAAAGCACTGAACGAAAACGATTTACAAACCATTGAATGGGAAAAACTTGATTACATCGAACCTAATTACTTCTTTATATCGAAGAATTTTAGAGGAGAAAACGAATACGATAAAGGTTTTTCTGTTTCCGATTTATTTCCGATACACTCTTCTGGTGCCACATCTGCCAAAGATGATTTGTTAATAAAGTTTTCTTCCCTAGAAATTAAAGAATTACATGAAGATTTACAGACAAAAAGAGATGAGGAAATAGCTCAAAAATATAATGTCGATAAAAAGCAAGTAACGGCAGTTAGAAATGATTTAGATAATATTGTCCAAGATTCAACAAATATACTCTATAGACCATTTGATATTAGACATACTCTTTATTCACTAAAAAGTGAAGGCGTTTTCTCTCGTCCAAGACCAGAGGTAATGAAACACATGCTTCAAGATAATCTTGGGCTTATAGCCAAACAAGGACTTGATCAAAATAAGGCTGCCTTTTGTTTTGTTGCAAAAAATATTATTGATAGAAGGTCATGGTCAAGACCTGGGATGTTAGGCGCAGAACAGATTTTTCCTCTCTATCTCTATTCCGCAGATGGAATAGAAACTCCAAATCTCAAACAAGAAATTGTTGACGAGATAGAAAAAATCGTTGGCAAGATAACCCCGGAGAATATTTTTGATTACATTTATGCGGTGTTACATTCACCGAACTACCGCGAAAAATATAAAGAGTTTTTAAAGATTGACTTTCCTCGCGTGCCGTATCCCAAAGACAAACAATCTTTTAAACAATTAGTAAAGTTTGGTGCGAAGTTACGCCAGCTTCATTTACTCGAAGCGTCGGAAATCAGTCAATTTATTACCACTTATCCTATTGATGGTTCAAATGCTGTCGAAAAAATTATCTATCAGGACGGCAAAGTCTTTATTAATAAAGATCAATATTTTGGTCAAGTACCGGAAATTGCTTGGAATTTTTATATAGGGGGCTACCAACCGGCGCAAAAATGGCTCAAAGACCGAAAGGGGCGGGAATTAACCAATGAAGATATTGAACACTATCAGAAAATAATTGTTGCTATGACTGAGACTAATAGGTTTATGAAGGAGATTGATAAGGTTTAAGAATTATGATTACTAAAATTTTAAAACTCGATAAAATTGGCAAATTCTCTACTATAAATCAGGAGAAGGATTTTAAGTATGGCGGAAAGGGACAAAATTGCAATATTGTTTTTGGTTTTAATGGCTCTGGCAAAACAACAATATCAAATGCAATTTCTTTTTTTGCCGACGATTCATTTATCAGTGAGGATGAGAAAAAAGAAATTTTCGATGACATAAGAAACGGAGATGAATCCATTATTGAATTAAATTTGCAAGGTGATTCAAAAATCAAATATCCAGCTAATAATACTCATAGTAAAAGCATTTATATCTTCAATCCAAATTTCGTTACAACCCATGTTTTTAATGGTACAAAAGGAAATTTAAAAAAGTTTTCAAATATAGGTGGTGAGATTAAAAATAAAAAAATCGATAACATAAACAAGCAAATAGAAAAACTTAATGAAGAGAAAATTCAATTAGATGATGAGAACAAAAAGTTAGATGATAAGTTTGATGAAATAACAAAAGTAAAAAGTAAGGCTTTTAACAAAACCCTTTCAATTACTGGACAAACTAAAGTTTTGCAAAAACCTAATTTGTCGATCGAAAGCATTCCAAGTAATTCTATTGACGGTCTTGAGGCCAAACTTAACACGTTTTCGGTTGATTACGACTTAAGCAAAAAACAAATTGAGCTTAATACTAATTTGCAAGAAATTCGTCAAATAAGTTTTGGGTCAATAGATTTAGACTTAAGTGTTATTAATGATCTTTTATCAAAAAATATCCAACAAATTTCAAAAGATGCTTTAGAAAAAAAGATTAAAGAAATTCAAGAACTTTTTTCTGACGACCAACACAAGCAAGACGTCGAAAAATGGTTTAAATTCGGAAAAGATGTTTTAGAAAGTACTAATACTGATGGTAAAAAATATTGTCCAATCTGCAATACTGATATTTCCGAAAAAATAAAAGATATTTTGGCAGATTACCAGGGATACTTTGACAACACTTATGAAAATTTCATCAGAGAGTTGAAGCAAAAAATTAATGATGTTTCAACGACAATTGCTTCTGTTGAGCAATATGAATCTAACGCAACTAAATTAGAGAAATTTAGTACCAAATACCAAGGGTTTTTAGATTGCTTTTTGTTAGAGAGATATTATTTTTCGAATATCAAGGCGGAGCTGAAGAATTTAGAAAACAGTCTAAAATCAAAAAAGGATAATATT
>CAYIVY010000099.1:0-4399 GCA_964366945.1 uncultured Gammaproteobacteria bacterium | reverse complement strand
GATCTATTTTTCTGTCTTATCTTTAACCAAAAAAAATCATTGATAAAAATTCGCAAGGTATAATTTTAGTTATTGATGATCCGGAAAAAATAACCATGATCCCCCTTGACAAAAGTTTAAAAAACGGTACAGTTATAAGGTAATAAATTATTTTATAAATTTTTATTTTTAATATGCCTAAAGCAAAAAAACAAAGTAATGAACCGCTTCAATCTCCGATTATTTATTCTCAACCCAGCAACAACATTCTTTATGTGATGATGGGCGTCATCACCCTTTTCCTTGTATTCATGACCGTTAAAATGTTTTCGTTAGAGAAAAAAATCAATTCAGGTAGTGCTGGCGGACCGGCTGGATCAGCTGCCGTCCAACAGGAATCACCGCTTTCTATTCCTAATCTTAAAAAATATGCCAAAGAACTCGGATTAAACACCGGTAATTTTAATAAGTGTCTTGATTCAAATGAGAAAAAAGCTTTGGTAGATGCCGATATTAAATATGGCGCTTCTCTTGGGGTTCAGGGTACTCCGGGATTTTTTGTCAATGGTAAATTTATCGGGGGAGCATTTCCGTTTAGCTCTTTCAAAGAAATAATTGATAAAGAAATTGCTGGAGCAGGTTCTACCAATTGTGCCAATTATACTGAGCCAAACTTACAATCTCAGTGTGACGAAACCGGTACAGATCAAAGCAAGGTTTTCAAAATAGTACCCAAAGATGTTGATGTTAGCGGCATGATCGCTCAAGGACCAAAAGATGCCAAGGTTACGATAGTTGAATTTTCTGATTTTGAATGCCCATACTGTGTTCGAGCTTTTCCAACCGTTAAACAAATTTTAAGTGAGTACAAAAGTGATGTTAAATTATATTACAAACAGTTCCCATTAAATAATTTGCATCCTAATGCTCAAAAGACGGCCGAAGCTTCTCTCTGTGCTGCTGATCAGGGAAAATTTTGGGAATTTCATGACAAAATATTTCAGTTAGGAGCAAAAAGTTAAGTCCTGTAAAAAGTAAATTTAGATTAAATAAAAATCCCACTGAAAGGTGGGGTTCTTCTAGATGAAATACAAAGCGCTCATTACCGATCTTGATGGTACTATTATAATCCAAGGTTCCAAGAATGGACTGCCGTCAATAAAAGTGACGGATGCCTTAGAAAAAGCTCGAAGTAAAATCAATATAGGTATCGCCACCGGAAGGCCACCTATATATGTTTCTCACATATTATCTCATTTGAAACTTTCCGGTCCTTCTATTTTACTCAACGGCGCCCTGATTATAGATTCTTTAACAGGTAAGATTTTATATTCCGAACCGATGGGAATACAAGAATTTAACGAAATTATAAAAATATTAAAAAAACGTGGTCTATTGTTTACAATCGACCAAGAAAATGAATATGCGATAAAATATACCAAGTCTTTCAAACCATCAAAACCCTTAGTTATCTTTACCCAAAATCTTACCTTAGATCAAGTCGAAAAAATAAAAAAAGAACTTGCTCAAATTCACACAATAACAGCAATCCAAGTCCCTGATTGGGTCAATGCTAATAAATGGGCTTTGAACATATGCAGTGCTAAGGCGACCAAACTTCACGCGGTTGTCAAAGTATCTGAGATATTAAAAATCTCTCCAAAAGAGATAATCGCAATCGGAGACAGCTATAATGATTTCCCCCTTCTTATGGCCTGTGGGTTAAAAGTGGCGATGGGAAACGCTGTGACGGAGCTCAAGGAAATTGCAGACTATATTGCTCCAACAATTGAGGAGGACGGAGTCGCCGATGTCATTGAAAAATATATTCTCTCCTGATTATCCCACACTAAAAAAATCAACACATAACCCTAGTCAGTTTTTGAAATTAGCATGGAGAATCAAAATAAGATGCTATTTTGGTAACAGCGTTCTTGGTAATATTTGAATAAATTTTTTTAATAGTTTCATCATAAAGCTATCGTTCTGAGCGGTTGGATTGGCTGGTGCTGGAGTATTTGTAGTAGGAGTTGGCGTTAAAGATGGCGTCATCGTTGGTGTAGGGGGAACCACCGAAGCGGCACCTGTTAAAGGCTGACAACAAACATTTTTACCTCCATCAAAACACAAATCGGTATATCTGTCTAAACGACCACTGCAAGCAATTGAACCATTGTCTAGTGATTTACAAACACTGTCAGTTTTACAGAATGTTGGAGTTGGACGGATAGGAACTAAATCAAATTCAATTCTAGGTTTAGGCGTACCTGGTGCTGGTAGCATAGCTGTATAAGTACCATTTACTTCTTCACGAAAGACTGTTAAATCATAATTAAAATGAAATTTATGACCTTTATTTACAATAAGATCTTTAATCTTATCAGGTCCCACAGGATTAGACCCTTGAAAAAAATTGCCCCCTAAATTTGCATATTCACTATCTAATTCTTTTTGACCAATATTCGTAAGTGGACATATTCCAATACTAAAAAAATAAGGAGGTGGTTGTGTTTTATAAACAATGTTTGTAGTTAAGTCTTTCGCAGTACCTTCTATTGAATAATAATAATTTGAATCTATGTTATTACAAGTTACGTTAATATTTTCTAAATATTGATAACTTGGTTTTCCACCTGTTATTGTTGGTTGAGTGAATGATCCCGGGGCTAGTGTTGAGGCTGGAGTTGGAGTCGATGTTGCTGCAGCTCCAGGTCGTGGTGTTCTAGTAGCAGCTGGTGTATTTATAATGATTGGCGTTGAAACTGCCCTTGGAGCTACTCTTGGTGTTGCCGACGGGTCAGATCCTGCCACTGTAGTTGGACTTTTTAAATACGGTGGGCAACAAAATAGTCCTGGCTTGTTTCCTTTACCATCATTGTTCTTATCACAATACCAGATAGAATAATCTGTTTCTCCGCGCTTTTTGGCATTAGCAACACAATTACTACTACAAATAGAATTATTCGTATAATCAAAACAGAGCTTGACTTTATTTCTATCAATTGGTCCATCAGGTGCTCTTGTTTGATTACTTACTGCAGGTGGTGTTGACTGACTTGATTGACTAACTCTAAGTCCACACCCGCTACCATTAACAAAAGGGTTTCCGGAACTATCAAGCCCGATGGTACAGTTTAAGTTGATATCTTGAGGCGCACAACCAGAGTGCATACCACGATAAGTAAACGGCATTGATTGACCATTAGATAGCGCCGCAATTCCAGCTTCCGCATCATGCCTGAATGGTTGTGTCCACTTTGGATCATAGCTAAATGATCCTCCCCCAAAACCATTCCATCCGGCCACATGTATCCCATTATATTCGAGTTTTATTGTCCCTCCTTTATCACTGGCAAATTTAACCCAAGCTTTAAAAGCTTTTTTTTCACCTTCAGGTTGGACATCAAAATCAGCAGTCATTGAAAAGCAGCCATTAGCAACTGGCACAATTTGACTGGAGTTACCGCTTCCCGATGTGAAAGTGTTTACTGGAGGTGGGCTTGCACTTTTAAATACCTGCTTTATACAGCGACTACCACCAGCAAATCCGTAACACCATCTGCTCCATTCCTCAGTCCCTATACCAAATTCACATTGATTATTAGCAGTACAAGGCTTTGCACAACTAGCCACCCATTCTTTCTCCTGAGGAGGCGCAGGTTGGATATTTGGTCTGAGGCTACATGACTGTGCTTGAGCCTTTGTGGTGGTGGTTTTTTTGTTATTGAAGACGGAAGAAGTCAGTGCGCTTATGGTCAAGACTGCAAGTGCGCTAAGTGTTAAGATTGTAGCTATCTCTCCTTGCTTATTTTTTTTCATACAACAAATTATTCTATCATATTATTTCCCCTCTAAAATGGTGGAAATTTTCTCAAAATAGTTTTGGACAGTAATAGTCTCTGAAGTATTTTCAAGAGGAAATATTTCGTGGGCTTTACCCTTTTTTGATTTAATTTCAACTGTAATATAATTCTTTTTATAATCTTCAACAATAAGATCCACTTCCTTACCTCCATATTCCCTATAAAAATAAAGGTTAACTTTGGCATTGGTAAGCCGACGTATCTTCTCAAGCTCTAAAATAATAAAGTTCTCAAACACCCCTCCCTTATCTTGGCGAAGCTCTAAGTCTCGGAAATCTTGTATCAAGATATTACGAATGCCTAAATCATAAAAATATAGTTTACGATTTTCAGATACAGCTTTTCTCACATTTGTTTTAAATGATGGGAGCGGGATTAAAATATAGTTTTTGATAAAAATCTCAATATAATTTGATACGGTTGAGGGATTTGCACCGAAAGAGTCTGCAATTTCACGTATAGAAACTTCAGAACCAAGTTGAAGAGCGATTTTAGTTAAAATGTCTTTTGCTAGTTTCTGGTTTTTTAACTCATAGATATCAATCACATCTTTTAGT
>CAYIVY010000098.1:0-4493 GCA_964366945.1 uncultured Gammaproteobacteria bacterium | reverse complement strand
AAATATGGTAATAAAAATTAATCTTTTCATATCACTTTATGAACTTTATAACTTTATGAACTAATGAAGTCAATCGCTTATAACCTACAAAAGTATGAAATTAGATTGTTGTAGGGCTATATTATTGTGGATATACATGAAGATAAAGTGTTGAAATATTTGAATCTTTATGAACTAATTTTGCATAAGATAAAGTACACCTAAGTGCATAGCTACCTCTATATAAAGTTCCGTCAGCAACAGAATAAACATTGTTTGAAGATCCGGAAATATCTATTCCATTATGAAAATTATACCAACCGTATGCTCGAACAAACCATGTCACCCCATATCCTTGATGGAATTCTACAGTTGATGAAATAGGCCAATCCCAACTACCTGACGGATTCCAAGTATCTCCGCCAGAGTCATTTATGTTATCTATAGATTTCAGATAACCAAATGGATCTTTAACTGTTTCTCCCTCTTGAACGATAAAATGTAAATGTGAGCCTGAAGAGTTGCACGACGGTCCGGAAATAATTGAGGCAATAACATCCCCTTTTTTTACTTCGCGAATCTTGATCTCTGTTCCTGCTCCAGCAATAATTCCCTGAATGGCGGCGTATTCTGCCTGAGCTCTTGCCAGTAAACTTTGATATGTTTGCTCGTCATTCTGTGTATCTTTTAATATTTTTTGTTTTGTTAATTTTTGGTAACTTAAGTCTATTTTTTGCTGTTCAAGATTTTTATTTAGTTCGTCCAGTTTTATTTTAATCTCTTCCCGTCGTTTTTTTTGTTCTTCATAGTTGGCCTTTGTTTCTTGAACAGTGTAAAGTAGTTTTTGATTATTATCTTGAGCAGTTTTTAAATACTTAACCTGATTTAGAAAATCATTAGCATTCTCATTGTCAAGAATAAGAGAAAAGATAGAAAATGGTCTTTTTTTGTAGCCCTCAATGATTTTTTTAATCAGAAGTTTAGATAAATAATCAAGAGATTGATCCAGTCCCTCTATCCTTGACCCAATCACATTAATTTCTTTTTCAGTATTGACGATTTTTTGTTCGGTTCCTTCTATCTGAAGAGTAGTCAAATATATCTGGGTATCCATATATTGGATTTGTGAGGATAAAGTATTCTTCTGTTGTTTTAATTGTTGTAGTTTTTCTTGATATTCGCTAATTTTTTTTTGAAGATCGGTCGTATCTTGGGCATGAATAGAAAAAATTGCAAAGAAAAATAAAACGGTAAAGACAAGGATTTTTTTGACCATAATTTAATTATACTTTAAGGTATTTATTGGTAGCAATATAAGAGGCGACTGAAGCAATAATGGCTCCAAAGAGTGTTGTCGAAACAAAGATTATAGCAAAAAAAATATAATTTAACGGCCATATAGTAAGCGAATAATTAAATAAGTTGATAGACAATGTAGTAATTCCATTAAGATATGATTGCAAAAATGGACTGAAATAAAGAGCCAGTAAAGTAAAGATTCCGAAGGATAAGATTGAGGCGGTTATTCCTAAAAATAAACTTTCCATGATATAAGGCTTTCTGATATAAAAATTAGTTGCACCAATTAATTTTAAAAGTGTGATTTCGCTCTCTTTAAGGGCTATTTTAAAAAGAATAGTTGTTGTGAGTACAACAATTGACATAAGGATTAGATAACTAAAAAAGATTAAAGCAGATTTCCTTATAGTATTAGTTAAAACGAGCAATTTATCAACAATATCTTTTTCATACTGGACCTCATCAATATCGCCTTGTTTTTTCAGATATTCGGCGATTTCAGGTAAATAAACTGGTTTTTTTGCATAGATTTCAAGGGATGGGGGCAAAATATCGGCTGAAATCATCTCAAGAAGCAGAGGATCATCCTTGTTATCTTGTTTATAAATTTTGAAGGCATCATTCTTATTAGTATATTTTATATTCAAAACTTTTCCTGAATTCATTAGCTCATCGCGGACTTTAAAAATTTGATTTTCCGGTGCTTTTTTTTGAAAATAGACGGTCACTTGAGGTTTAGTTTCTAGATAACTTAAAGTGCTGTAAAGAAAAGTTAAAGAAACGAACAAAATCAGTGACAAAAAAAGGGTAAAAAATAAAATTAAAAAGGCTGATAACGATTGATAAGGAGTTCTTCTGATTGATGTCAGGATTTGGTTCATAGTTCATATCCTCCTTTTCTTAGATCTTTAATAATTTTACCTTCTTTGATAACTAAGACTCGTTTTTGAAATGAGTTTACAATATCGGTATTGTGAGTGGCAATAATAATAGTTCTTTTTCCCTCTAATTTTTTGAAAATTTTCATAATATCCCAGGAAGTTTTTGGATCAAGATTGCCAGTTGGTTCATCAGCCAAAATAATATTTCGGTCTCCAATAATAGCCCTAGCAATGGCAACTCTCTGTAGTTCTCCAGCTGAAAGCTGCAGAGGAAAAACCATTTCTTTTTTAGCAAGGCCAACTAATTCCAAGACTCTTTTTACCTCAGATTTCATTGATATACTATCACCACCAACTACTTTTAAGCTTACTGCAACATTTTCAAACACATTTTTATCAATGAGAATTTTAAAATCCTGAAAGATAATTCCAATTTTTCGGCGCAGATTAATTTTTTGAGAAAAATTCTTGTCAGTAATATCAAAATCACCAATAATAATTGATCCGCTCGTGGGTTTAAGTTCTTGAGTAATCATTTTTAAAATACTTGTTTTTCCTGCACCAGACTCCCCAACTAAAAAAACAAACTGATTATCGTCAATTCCAAAAGAAACGTCGTTTAACGCAGTGTTACCTAATGGAAATTTTTTAGTGACTTTTTCAAAGGTGATCATTATTTTTTTACATTTCAACCGACCCTATATCCATAAGCCAACCAGCCTTGTCAGCCTGAAATGTTTGGCCCCAAACCTTGACTTTTTTACCAATATAATCTGATAGATCAACGGTAGTTGAAGTCAGATAGACGTTTTGAGATAGACCGCCTGGTCTTTCCAAATGGAAGTTGCCTTCGCCATCAATGCCGCCTTCACGCATAATCCCTTCGGCGCTATCTTTAAAGGTTTTTTTATCAACGACGCCAGCTGATTTAGCAATAGCTTTAGTACCACTGCCACTATTGTTGGTAGTTTTTTTGTTAAAGCGGGAAATACCAAAACCTAAAACAGACCCAATGATGACGGCCAACGCAATAAACTTAAAAAAAGTAACATAAGGCACGTCCTCAACTTCTTTTGTTTCCAGAGTATGAATCAAATTTTTATTTTCCATATGAATCAGAATAGCAAGAATGGAATTAAAATTCAATGCTTATTTGTTTATTTTTAAATAGGCTTCCACAAATCCATCCAGTTCTCCATCAAGAACTTTGTCCGTTTGGGTTTCCTCATATTGAGTACGGAGATCTTTTATTAATTTATAAGGATGGAGAACATAAGATCTTATTTGATGGCCCCATGAAGCCATGGTTTCAGTCTTAAAACCCGCCATAGTCTTTGTTCTTTTTTCTTCTTCTATCTTCCACAGTTTAGCTCGCAGGATTTTCATCGCATTTTCTCGATTAGCGCCTTGATATCTCTCCGTTTGACAAGAAACAATTATCCCGGATGGTCTATGAATTAGTCGTACTGCCGTTGACACTTTATTAACGTTTTGACCGCCGTGTCCGCCAGAACGATAAAATTCCCATTCAATTTCATCTTCTCGAATGTTAATTTCCTTATCTTCAATAATGGGTAAAACTTCAACTAATGAAAAGGAAGTTTGTCGAAGTTTATCAGCATTAAAAGGTGACTGACGGACTAAGCGGTGAACTCCTGCTTCAGCTTTTAGATATCCATAGGCGAATTTTCCATAAACATTAATAATTGAACTTTTAATCCCAGCCTCCTCTCCGGTCACACGGTCAAACTCTTCAAACCGCCAACTTTTTCTTTCGAAATAGCGCGTATACATACGATAAAGCATACTTGACCAGTCCATCGCTTCAGTTCCGCCCTGTCCAGCGTGAATAGAAAAAATTGCCCCGCCTTGATCATAAGGTCCTGATAGAAATAGAAGAACTTCATATCTATCAATTAGTTTTTCAGCATCTATAAGTTGATTCTCCATCAACAAAAGCTCAATCATCTCCAGGTCCTCAATCTCTTTTTTTAGATCAGTAATTTTTTTCATTGTTTCACCGGCTTTTTTTTGATCTTGCCAGAAAGAAGGGGTATAGCTTTGTGCTTCTAGAGTTTTTAGTTCATCTTTCTTTCCAAGAAGATTGGCCTTACTTAAGATTGCCTGATATTTAGTTTCCAACTGCTCTTTATTAATTTCCATTGTCAATTATTATATCATTTGAAGTCATGCCCTTTACGAGGTTTTACAGAGCGTTAGAATTTGTCATTTAACCAAACAAAAGTCTCATAGGTAACAATTTTCTTTTAAAAGGATCAACCATTAGACCCATTCCTTCAAGAGTTATAACTCCTAAAATTGGCGAGTCATCTT
>CAYIVY010000097.1:0-4525 GCA_964366945.1 uncultured Gammaproteobacteria bacterium | reverse complement strand
CTTCCGATCTCGGTTATAAGAGAAACCAGAGCCGAGGCAACAACTAAGATATAACGTCCCAACGCCCTGCATTTGATATAGATTGTTATAATAAGATATTTTTAATATAGATTGACAGAGAGCCAAAAAACTACTACTCTATTAGAGTAATTTTCTTAATTAAAAATTAAAGTCAAATAGAGAGTAGGTGATACAAAATGACAAAAGCAGATCTAGTCGCCCAAGTAGCTAAGAAAGCTGGTTTAACCGCTAAAGCCGCCAAAGATTCTGTCAATACAGTTTTTAGCACCATGTCTGATGCCTTAAAAAGAGGTGAAAAAATAGTTGTGACCGGATTTGGTACTTTTATGGTTAGACGACGAGCTGCCAGAAAAGGACGCAATCCTCAAACTGGAGCCGAAATTCAAATCCCAGCTACTAAAACACCTGGTTTTACCGCTGGTAAAAGTTTGAAAAGAATGGTTAAATAAAAAACCCAAGTATTTTTTGGAGTTTACAACGTCCCGCTTTTGGCGGGACGTTGTTTATTAACCAACAATTCTGTATACTTAAGCAAATAATTATGAAGAAATTTAGTCGCTACCTCTTGCTAATTACCTTTATCATTCTGGTCCCTTTTGCTACATACTTTGTCCTCGGTGCGTCTAGTTCATCAGTAAAAACCCCTCAAGAAAAAATTGCTTATAATCTACCATATCCAGGACTTCTTCCAGACAGTCCTCTCTATTTAGCAAAAATAGTTAGGGATAGAATAACTGATTTTTTGACCCGTGACAATCTAAAAAAGGCCGAACTTTATCTTTTATATTCTGATAAAAGAGCTTCTATGTCTTTGGTTTTGGCCCACAAAGGAAAAGGCCAACTGGCAATTGAAACTTTTACTAAAGGTGAAAAATATTTTTTTAGGATTCCTAATTTACTAATAGCAACCAAAAAACAAGGAGGTCAAGCTCCATCAAATTTTGTTCAAACTTTAAAGTTGAGTAATGCTAAACATAAAGAACTGATTGAAGAGTTAATAAAAATTCTACCGCAAGGTTTGAATCAATCATTTACACCACTGTCTGATCTCAATCAGCAGATAAAGATTGAGATAGAATCGCTCCCATAACCAACCCCGCCAGTAAAAAATTCTGCTGCAACGTTAACCAGTAATGATCAAATGTGCCTGTTAAAAATAACGCAAGAAAAACATAGCTATTGGCTCTAATAAAACGCTTAATTATTTTCAGTGAAAATACAAAAATTAACCCGCCAATTATCAAACCAATTTCGGAAAAAAATAAAAGAAAAATATTATGGACCGGCTGATTATAAAATAAATAATATGCAGAAGAAAATTTTGTCTGCGCAATCAAATAACTCCCAAGACCCACTCCTTGGATTGGATAACGAGAAATAATTATTATTGAATTTTTTATAAGTTCAATTCTTTTTCCAATCGTTTCTGGATCTGTAGTCACTTGAAGGAAAACTAAGGAGATAACAAGTATTATAGTGATTCGAGCGATTTTGCAAATTAAACATTTGATCTTGCCAGAAGACATAGTTAAGTAAAAAACATTAAGTATTAAATAAGTGATAATGGCAACTTTTGAGAATGAGATAAAAACTAAAATAGTTGTAACTAATAAAAACAGATACTTTAATACTAAATAGCGATTAAATTTTTTGTAAGTCAATACCAAGTCAGACTTGGTTAAAACAAAAAAATATAAAAGTAGAAAGAAGCCTGCCAAAGAATTAGGGTGAGAAAAAGTCCCATATGGTCTTAAAAACTCTAGGCCTTGAAATGAGGCTTTGGCCACCCCTGGGGTGGAAAGAGCTAATAATCTTTCGCCAAAATAATAAAAAACTCCCTGAACTGAATGTTTATTGACAAGTTGAATAGTTACTAAAAATAATTGAAATAGTCCTGAAACCAAAAGAGCAATCAAAATAGATTTTTCTTTTAAAACTTTTATCATTGTTTTGGCCAAAGAAAAGACTGCTAAAAATTCGATGATTTTAATTAGCCAATAAAAAGAAATTATTGGCAGTCGAGAAAATAAAACATTTATCAGTAAAAGTGATAGGCTGAGTAGTACTTTTTTATTTTGAAAAAATTTTAGTACGATTTTATAATTAAATATTATTAACAAGAAAACAATAATATCTGTCAGATAAACAGTGGGGGCCAGATAGTCAACCCTAACTCCGGAAAGATAAGAGAAAGAGAAAAAGAAATGCTTGCCAAGTTGGATAGGAAGTAAAAGAAGGAATGCAAAAAATAATACTTTATTAATCATTATTGATATTTTAATCTAAATTATGTATTATTTCCTCACTATGGCAAACTTGAGGATACCTGGTCCAACTCCGCTATCTCCAGAAGTTCTATTGGCTCTTTCTCAACAAATGATCAGTCATCGAGGCAAAAGCTATGAGAAGCTTCATCAAGAAATAGTCGCCAATCTTCAATATTTTTTCCAGACAAAAAATCCTATCTATCTTTTAACTGCGTCAGGTACCGCTGGACTAGAAACTGGTATCGTCAATTTTTTCTCTCCTGGTGATGAGGTGGTTTTTTTTACTTGCGGCGAGTTTGGCAATCGCTGGGCGGAAATTGGAAGAAGATATAATCTCAATGTCAATCAAGTCCAGTTTCCAGAAGGGACTGCGGTCAAAAAAGAAGTGGTTGAACAAACTCTCAAGCAAACAAAAAAACTGGCCGGTGTCTTTATCACCCATAATGAAACGGGTACTGGCGTCCTAAATGACTTATTTTCTATTGCTCCAATTATCAAAGATCATCCTGATAGACCCCTTCTTTTAGTTGACTCTGTTAGTGCTTTAGGGGCGGTTGATCTACCAATGGATAAACTTGGGATTGATGTTCTTATCACTGCTTCTCAAAAAGCCTGGATGTCCAGCCCTGGCATTGCCATGGTCGCAGTATCAAATAAGGCCGCAGAAAGACAAAAAGTTTCAAAAATACCTAAATATTATTTAGATCTGGCTTTGTATGAAAAATTTGCTCAAAAAAATCAGACACCAGCGACTCCAGCCGTTTCAGTTTTATATAGTTTGCAGACAGCTTTGGCAATAATGAAAAAGGAAGGACGAGAAAAAATATTCCAAAAACATCTTGAACTTCGGGACTATTTCCGTGAGGAAGTCAAAAAAATTGGTCTAAAACTTTTGGTTGCCGACCATGAGGCCTCACCGACCGTCACCTCACTTTTTCCACCCGACGGGGTTGATGAAAAAGTCTGGCGAAATTTATTAAAAGAAAAACATGAACTGATCATTGCCGGTGGTATGGGCGGTCTCAAAGGAAAGGTTGTCCGGGTAGCTCATATGGGCTATGTTTCAAAAGGAGATCTTGACCAAGTTTTAATTTCTTTCAAAAAATCATTAAAAGAAATTGCATAAATTATGTTTAATGTTTTAATTGCAGATAAAATAGATAAAAGTATTGTTGACCAGATAAAAAATCCAAGTAAAATTACTTTCGATTATCAACCAGAAATCACCCCTCAAGAACTTATTAAAATTATTCCCAACTACCAGGGATTAATCGTCCGCAGTCGGACTAAAGTTACGCAAGAGGTGATTGATCAAGGTCATGGTTTAAAAATAATTGGACGGGTTGGTAGTGGTTTGGATAATATTGATATTGCCGAAGCCAAAAAAAGAAAGATTGCAATTGTTAATTCACCTGAATCAAATTCTGAAGCGGTTACCGAACTAACAATAGCACTAATCTTATCTCTACTCCGTAAACTACCACTCGCTTATTCATCGATGACCGACGGCCTTTGGCTAAAAAAAGAACTTAAAGGAGAGGAGCTTGAAGGTAAAAAGGTCGGTGTCATTGGTTATGGCCATATTGGTAAAAGAGTGGTTAATCTTCTGACCGCTTTTGGAGCTAAGGTTAATCATTATAGTCGCTCTGATAAATCTAATTCTCTCAAATATATCTTTAAACATTCTGATATTATCACTATCCATCTTCCTCTAACCAATCAAACTAAAAATTTTGTTAATGGCGAATTGCTTTCGTTGATGAAACCGACTAGTTTTTTGGTCAATACCTCACGTGGTGGAGTCGTTGAGGAAAAAATACTTTTCAAAATATTACAAGAAAAAAAGATTTCTGGAGCGGCTTTAGATGTTTTTTGGCAGGAACCACTACCCCCTACATCTCCTTGGAGAAAGTTACCAAATGTCATCTTAACTCCTCACATTGCCGCCTCAACCAGTGAGGCATTAAAAAAAGGTACCCAGATAGTTATTGACGACATTGTAAGAATAGTTTCAACAAAATTTACTAAATAATATGAAAACCGATCGTTTTCATTTAAAGGTCATTCCAATTGAAAACATCTTGGTCCATGAAGAGCTCGACCCTTCAAACAGTCTAGAATTAATTAATTTTCTCAAAAAAAGCCAAAATCTAAGTAATCCCATTATTGTTGCTGCCCTTGGTGAAAAAAAATATCTTCAATTGGATGGTATGAATCGCATCCATTCTTTTAAAACT
>CAYIVY010000096.1:0-4559 GCA_964366945.1 uncultured Gammaproteobacteria bacterium | reverse complement strand
ATTTTTTTAATAAAATAAAAAATTTTGAGTCAGAGTACGAAGATGCTTCCGTCTTTGCCGTTGTTGATTACATAAACATGAGTATTGATATGGGTGAGTCTCCGTTAGTTTCCAAAACCGATATTTCATCCTTCAATGCCGTTAATATTTTGACTGTTCATTCTGCTAAAGGCTTAGAATTCCCAATAGTTTTTTTGGTTAATTTAACCGAAGAACGTTTTCCCACCCGCCATAAAAAAGAAACCATTAGCATTCCTCAAGAACTAATTAAAGAAATTTTACCTACAGGTGACTACCATATTGAGGAAGAACGTCGTCTTTTTTATGTTGGTTTAACTCGAGCCAAAAATAAAGTATTTTTGTCCGCTTCTAAATTTTATGGTGAAGGAAAAAGACAAAGAAAAATCTCCCGTTTTGTTATTGAAACTTTAGGAGAAAAATTAGTTAATAAACTAACCACCATCAAAAAAGAAGAAAAGTCCCAACTTTCAATTTTTGACTTTAAGCCGCCCAAGCGACCCAGCTTGGGCGTCCTGAGCCCTTCGACTTCGCTCAGGGTAAACTCGGAGTCGAAGAACCTTAATAAAAACTTCTCTTTCTCTCAACTTAATAGTTTTAAAACCTGTCCACTACAGTATAAGTATCAGTACATACTCAAAATCCCAACAACGCCTTCAGCATCTGAATCTTTTGGTATTTCTATTCATCAAACCCTGCAAAAATTTTACACAGAATTTCTCAAAAATAAAATGGTGAATAAAAAAAATTTATTGGATATTTATGAAAAAACTTGGATTCCGATAGGTTATGCTTCACTAGCTCATCAAGTTCGAATGAGAGAAGACGGTAAAAAAATATTAGTTAATTTTTATAGAAAATTTCATTCTTCTAACCTCAATATAATCGCTTTAGAAAAGTTATTTAAAATTAAAATTACTAATAATATCTTTCTCACCGGAAAGATTGATAGGGTTGATGGCCTAAATAAAAACGAAATAGAAATAATTGACTATAAGACCGGAAAAAAACCAAATGAGCGTGAACTTTCAAAGAGTCTTCAATTGACAATCTACGCACTGGCCGCCAATGATAAAAATTTTTTTAACAAAAAATTAGAAGATATTAATCTGACTTTTTATTATCTTCAGATGCCGGAAAAGATCTCTCTAAAAAGAAATGCAGAAAGTTTAATGAAATCTAAAACTGAAATAATTAATATGGTGGAAGAAATTAAAAAAAATGAATTTCTACCTAATCCGGGTAAACACTGCGATTTCTGCCCCTTCAAGATCATCTGCGAAGCCTGGCAGTAGTTAACTACTGTATAATACTGGTTATGTCTAATAGTTTCATTCAGACAAGATTTTTCCAAAGACTTTTGGAAATTATTGTTCCGATTAGTTCTTGGTTTTTGATTACTCTGCCCTTATGGCTATCTCCTTTTCATCCTGCTATAGTTGCATATTTCATCATTGCTTTTGATCTTTATTTTTTTTCTAAATCATTGTCGACTACTTACTACTCAGTGGTTTCTTA
Organism: uncultured Gammaproteobacteria bacterium; assembly: GCA_964366945.1. Lineage (GTDB taxonomy): Bacteria > Patescibacteriota > Microgenomatia > UBA1406 > GWC2-37-13 > GWC2-37-13. The sequence goes on along the minus strand of CAYIVY010000096.1, from coordinate 3,023 downwards.
TAATGAAATAATTTTTCATAATAAGATAAATTATGAAAAAAAATTAATAAGTCTCAAAAATTTTAATGTATTAAAACATTTTATTATTATCCCAAACTATAAGGAGCCAATATACAAGCTTAAAGATACCATCAAGGCGTTGATAAATAACGACTATCCTGATAAAGATAGTATTTATCTTGTTCTAGCATTTGAGAAACGCGAACTTGAATCTACCCAAAAAAATCAAATAATTATTAATCAATATCAAAGATATTTCAAAAAGATTATTTCCTGTTATCATCCATTAAAAAAAAATGAAGAACAAGGCAAGGCCAGTAACCAAACATATGCCGCAAAAATAGTTGATCGCTTTGTAATAAATAACAACTTAGACAGGAAAAATATTGTTATTACAATCTGTGACGCTGATAGCAAACTACCAAAGAATTATTTTTCTTATCTAAGTTTTGAGTATCTTAAAGATAAGAATAGACTTTTCCATTTTTACTGGGCTCCAGTCCTTTTGTATAATAATTTTTGGCAATTACCTTTTTTAATTAGAATTCAAGCGACATTATCTTCGCTATTAAGACTTTCATTTTTATCCCAGAAAGAAAATTTAATTCAAGTATCTACTTACTCTACTAATCTCTGGATGCTTAAAAAAATAAATTTTTGGGATATTGATATTATCCCTGAAGATTGGCATGTCTTTTTTCAGGCTTTTTTTACTTTTGGTGATAAAGTGAAGACCATTCCACTTTTTACAATTGTTAATGGTGATGCGGTCTATTCGGGTGGAGCAATCAAGACTTTTGTCAGCCGTTACGAACAGGAAAAGCGTTGGGCCTGGGGAGTAACTGATGTTGGATATGTCTTAAAAAGATTTTTTCAGGCACCCAATGTTGATTTTTGGCAAAAATTAAAAAGGATTATTTTTATAGCCGAAACTCATCTTTTTTGGCCTGTATCTTTTTTTATTTTAACAATTAGTGCTTCAATTCCTCCATTGATTAATCCATCTTTTAGAAGAACTGTACTTGGCCTATTATTACCAAAGCTCTCAGCGTTGATATTAACTTTGTCATCAGTTATGTTAATTTTATATGTTTATTTAGATATTAAACTTAGACAAAAGGTAAACATGAAAACAAATGTTTCAAGTCTTCCTTTACTAATTGTCCAATGGTACTTACTGCCAATCGTTTCATTTTTCTTTTCTTCTCTTCCGGCTCTTGACGCTCATACTAGAATATTATTAGGAAAAAAATTAAAATATAGAGTAACTGAAAAGATATAGATATGTTAAATTTTATTTTTACAAAAACCCCACTCCTTTTTCTTACCCAGTCATTTTGGAGGGACGAGGCTTTCTCTTATTTTATGGCTAAAAAAAATATCGCTGAGATTATTTTTTTAACTGCTAAGGATTTTAACCCTCCTTTGTATTATTTCATTTTGCATTTCTGGATGAAAATCTTTGGTGAATCGGAAGTTGCCATACGAAGTTTGTCGATAGTCTTTTTTTGGGCAACTATCTACGTGGTCTTTTTATTTATAACTGAAGTATTCAAAATCAAGCAGAAAAAAGCATTTTTATATTTAATTTTATTTATTGTTAACCCTTTGCTGTTATATTATGCTTTTGAGGCTCGAATGTACTCAATGTTGGCTTTTTTTTCCACCCTTTCTTTTTATGCACTCTATAAAAAAAAATTACATCTCTATTTATTAGCCTCAATACTAGGAATGTACACTCATTACTTTATGGTTTTTGTACTTCTTGGCCAGTATATTCATCGTCGGTTTAAACAAAAATATATATTGTTTGCCTTTTTACCCTGGATTATTTATATGATTTTTAATAAAAATTTTGCAGGGACTGCTTTTTGGATCCACAAACCCAGTCTGATTAATTTGCTCACCTTTGTAGGAACAATTTTTTCTAGTTATGAGCCGGGATTAACTTCGGCTAATAGATTAATTATTTCTTTTTCTTTTATATTATGGTTAATAATTATCTTTGCCTTTATCGTCAATCAAAAATCTAATACTGATCATAAAAAAATTTTTAGACTTCTTTCTATTTGGGCTGTGGGCATACCACTTTTTATTATGCTAATTTCTTTTATTAAACCAATATTCTTGGACCGTTATTTAATTTTTTCAACCGTTGGCTTGCTGTTATTACTAGTCTATTCTATGGAAAAAATGTCTCGTCCTATAAGCGTCGTTCTTCTTATTTTTTTTATCGTGGTAAGTATTTGCCTGCAAAGCGTCCAACTATTAGTAAGAGCAAAGTTACCGGTGAAAAAATCAATATTGGAAATAAAATCTTTGATGAAAAAAGACGATCTGTTGTACGTAGCAAGTGAACTTGATTATTTTACCGTTCTTTATTATTTTCAGGAAGACCGAGTATACATTTACGGTAAAAATTATGAAGATATCCCAGACTACATTGGCAAAGTCCTTATTTCTAAAGAAAAAATCGCTTCAAATCTACCCTTTTATCCAAAAAAGGCTTTTATCTTAAACTCTGACGGACGATATGATATTCAGGCAATGTACTAAATTGCTAAATCTTTTAATATCTCCTGGGGATGAATTAGTGGGTTGACATTCTCATAAATCTTAATAATTTCTCCCTTTTTATCTATCAAATATGTCTTTCTCAATGTCCCCTCAAATGTACGACCCATAAAGCTCTTTTTGCCCCAAGCTTTATATTCTTTAATAACCTTTTTATCAACATCTGCAAAAATTGTAAAGTTTAGCTTAAATTTTTTGGCAAATTTTTTGTGAGAAGCAACCGTATCTTTTGATATGCCAAGAATAACTGCGCCTTTTTCTTGAAAAAGTTCTAAACTATCTCGAAAACCACATGATTCCTTTGTACATCCAGGAGTGTCGTCTTTAGGATAAAAATACAAGACAACAAATTGCCCATGGTAATCAGAAAGTCTATGGAATTTTCCATTTTGATCATGTAATGAAAAATCAAATGCTTTCATATTTTTACTTACTAAAAGGAAACTTGG
>CAYIVY010000095.1:0-4609 GCA_964366945.1 uncultured Gammaproteobacteria bacterium | reverse complement strand
CTTGATATTGTAAAAGTTGATGACGCATAAGTCGAATAAATACCGGGATTTCCGGCGGCAATTAGCAGATTACCTTGGGAATTGATATATGGGATGTTAGACGTATTTGCACCAGGCGGCAAGCCTTGCAATGTCTCGGAGTTAATCGCATAACCAACAGTTGCAATCTGCTGACGAGGAGTCATTTCAGTATCGGCGCCAACCGTGACCCCAAGATATACATTAGTATTTTCGGTAAATACGGACGAAGCAATTTCGGCACCGCAGTCAGAGCCGATTAGTGAAGAAAAAATTCCGTCGGCATCCGGGGTCACTGAACAAGTCCCGGTCGCATAAAGAGCTGTTCCGCCGGTTGAGACGCTGTAAAGCTTAAATTGAACGTTCGTTGCGGTTGTGATCGGATTACTCAAAGTATCGGTCAGCCGTCCTTGAAAGGAAAGAATTCTTCCCGCCCGTGTTAAGGCCGTCGGGTAGGCGAGTGAAGCACGATTACTGACAAAAAATTGATTATAGATCCCGGCCCCCATGACTGAGATGAAGAGAAGAATAATTATTAGGGCAATATATCTCTGAAGGCCGAATGATTCCACCCCAAGGGAGTCCGTTTGGCCACCCTTGGGGTGTCCATGTCCAGCCTTGATCTTGGCTTTTATCTTTCCCCAAATCCCCCCAATCCCTCCAATACCCCCAATCTCCCTAATCAATCCTGAGCTTTCCTTAAGGTATCCCTTACCCTTCGCCCACTCCATAAATTTCTCGACCGATCGTAGTTTTCTCTTGATCACAGAGGCCGCCTCTCCACGGGCGTGGAGTTTGCTCATGTATTGCCTAACTGTGTTTGCGTTTATTTTATCCATGTTTTTTTCGATACTTAAATAAAGAAATTAAAGGAATTTAAAGGAAAGTTAGAGGATGTTAAATGTCCTTTATTTTTCCTTTACTTCCCTTAATAACCCTTAAATTTTTTCTCCTTATCAACCCTTAATTTATTCTCCAGTGATTCGACGAGCTTTCGAATTAACCAGTCGGTCTTGCTGATTAGTTCTATAAAGATTTCATAAGTTAGGTCGCCAGCTAGAACATTATTTAAAGGAGGATAAAGGACGGTTATAGGACGATATGTAAAGTCCCGTAAAGGGGAAGGAAGAGAATTAGAGGAGGATAAAGGACGGTTAAAGGATGTTAAAGGTTTTTTAGCTTCCTTTATGTTCCCATAATCTCCTTTAATTCTTAGACCTTGGTTTAATTGCCCAAGGTCAATCCCGATCCCGGCCAGACTTGATCCGGGCTTTGAGACAAGAAATTTATCCTCAGTCAGTTCTCTTACGTCTCCCTTAACCTCCTCCAAACTTCCTTGACTGTAACCTATGAACTGGAGATACTCGCCGGTGGTCGTTCTTTTAAAGCCTTCCTCAATATTACGTACGACGCTTCTTGCCGCATCGTCTACTTGAGATTTTCTCCGGTATTCGGACTTTGGTAAAGACTCGGTAAATTTTCTAATAAAAAACCGTAAAAGAACAGCGTTTGACCACTGTACGAGGTATTTATAACCTTCCGGATCTGTCCACGTCCGTGACGTACTTTTTAGAGGATTATAGAGGAGTTTAGAGGATGATAATTCCTTCATGGTTTTCTCTATTAATTGTTCTGAAATAGTTTTAGTCATATAAGTTTTTTAAAGGAGGATAAAAGTTTGGTTAAAGGATGGTTTTTCCTCTAAGTTCCTTTAAGCTCCCTTATCTCCTTTATTTATGGCTTATCCAAGCCCTAAGAACTCTCGGACGTCCGAAAGGTAACTATTAACGGTTGTACTATCAAGATTGTTTTTAAGAAGATCTGCTTCAAATTCTTCTAATAAAGACTGTCTTTGTCCAAAGACAGTCTTTAAATTCGCTACCTGCTTAGCAGGGTTCTCTTTCATCCAGCCTTGAGAAATGCAGAACGAGCAGAATTTTCGTATCGTTGAGAGGCGACGATTGATAGTTTTGTGGGGGATATTATTTTCGGAGAGGTAAGTACGATATTCAGAAACTAATTTAATATTAATAAAATTAATGTCATTCCGAGCGTCAGTCGAGGAATCTTTTTGGGAAGATCCCTCCATTTCAGTCGGGATGACAGACATAATCCATCCAGCAAAATGCCTAAAATCAGAGAGATAATTTTTGATAGATACAGGTTTTTGATTTCCCGCAAGGAGATATTGCTTGAATGGGGCTTCCAGATTATAAAGATTATACCTATCAGACATATATTTTCATCATAAAGCAATCACGCATAGTTTGTCAAGAGGTATTATGTATATAATATGATGTGGTAGGGGCGGGATTACCCCGCCCCAACATATAAACCCATAATATTATTTAATCTGATTTAATATAAATACCGCAGAAAATATTCCCCTACCTAAATATATCTATATATATCATAAGACTTATAATATTATTCATTGACAAATCTATCACATATGAGTAATATTTTTTTCCCTTTTTATTTGAAAATAACTGAATAAAAAATCAGACGATTAAACAACAAAAGAAAAATAATAAATGATTTAATTAATAATTTTGCGTTCGTGCTTTTTTAGCTTTAATTTTATTAGCCAGGCTAATTTAGCAAAAAACTACATTAATTGCTAATTTTTATTTGGTTGAATTTAGCTTATTTTGTAGCTCTTTCTTTACATATTGTGTTTTTTTCATAAAATGCCCCTACCTATAGTTTATGTCTCCCAGTTTATGAGTGAGAAGCCTGTGTTTGACTAATTTTAAAAACTTATATAAAATTAGATCACATGAGAAAATCAATTATTTTTTTTGCTATTTTTCTACTAGTTATTATTAGTTTTATTAGCATATTTGGTTTTTATGAAGTAAAGTTCTTCACTGGTCGAGCATCCATCAGTCAAGCCTCATTCTCGGTAGAGAACTCTTATATATTTAGTACTCCATCAGGAGCGAAAGCCAATGGTCAAGAGAGAATCCGCCTAACCGTCTTTATTTTAAATAATCAAGGATTAGGAGTTATGGGAAAAAAAATCTTTATCGGTACAGATCCGGCCTTAAATATTGAAGCAATTCAAGGTCTTACAGATAGCTATGGAAAAGCCTACTTTGACATCTCATCAACCAAGGCGGCCGACTATTTTTTAGAAATAAAGGCAGAAGACGTAGTCTTGAAGAGTAAGGCGCACCTGGTGTTTAATTAATTAGCCTCATCCAACCTACGAGGTTGTACGGCTGGAAGATGGCTTTGGTATAAGATGATAGCTCTTGATTGAAAATGACCTCTTAGAACATAAAGAATATATATTATTTCTCCAAGAATAATAATTTCTAGCAGTCTCGGCTTAATTAGAGAGAACAATAAAAGGAAAAACTTAATAATTATCATCCAGATAGGCAAGATCTCAACATTTAGCTTGACGCTGTTTGGAGAAATGGATCTATTAAAATCGGTCTGGGCAAATAGGCGAAACTTTTCTGACTTCGAAGAGGGGAGAGAGATAGAGAAATTACCCTTACTATCAGACAACATATCTAGTTGGGGTAAGGTAAAGGCTTCAACGGGTCTAATAATTAGTGATGATAGATGATGGATGATGGATAATAGGCTTGGACTTTTATCATTAGTAAATATTGATAGATTGACCTGCTTATTTGGGACTGCCTGTCCGCTTAAGATCACCTCATCACCCATAAAGTAACCTTGTTTGTCTAAAGATATTGTTGGTGGCATGATGACCGGACCAATACTGACGTTGTAGTTGACGGGGAAAGGCGGCAGGCATAAGGGTGAACTTAAGCGGCCAAACTGATCTTTGGAGCTCAAACAAGCCTCACGAGGCGAGAAAGGGGAGAAGCGGTTATTAAATTCAAAGTAACCTTTATTATTGGCAGTTGTTTGATCAAATATACCCAGGCCCTCAAAAGTTATAAAAGCATATGGGGAAGTATATCCGTAAAGTTTAAATCTAAACTCGCCAATTGATACAGAGTTTCTAACATCAGCCGACTTACTTATCCCGGCCACTGTCCCTGGCAACTGAGTAGGATTTTTCAGATAAAGAAAACCAAGCTGCAGGGGAATTGTTATTAATAATAGAGTAATAAGTAGTCGCTTCATTAAATTCAGTATATCGTATAAAAGCGAAGATGGGTGATTTTTTGCGACTTTTTAGTTTTTCGTAAAAATCGCACATCGAGCTTTTTAATATTACCCTCTTTTCCGCAGTTGTGATTTTAATTTTTCGATCTCGTCTTGTTCTTTCTTCAGTTCCTGCTCAAGGTTAGTTTCTTTAACAACGATATTTTTGTAAAATTTTCCGATAAAAAGAGATAAAATAATGACTGTTAATATAACGGCTAGAGCGACTCGCCAAGGAAAGACCCAGACATAGGTAGAGGCTTCCAATACCTGGCCTGTCTCGCCGTATGAAGCAGCAAAATTAAGCTTGTACTTTCCCATCAACCATTTCTTTCCCAAACTATTGTCATAGTTGCGGACCACGTCAGGAAAGATATTTTCCTCTTTGAGATTAGTTTGATCAATCGGAGCACCAAAGACATTTGACATTGTAATGACTCCGCGTGGTCTAATATGGTAG
>CAYIVY010000094.1:0-4722 GCA_964366945.1 uncultured Gammaproteobacteria bacterium | reverse complement strand
ACATACTGAATAGGAATGGCTTAAACTTAAAATTTCTAGATGTTGGGTCTCGAAACTCCAAACTTGAGTATTTGTTCGGCATAAAAAAGAATCTTGAATTTGATAATGCCCTGTATAGCAACAGCTACAAACTGTTTAATTCAAAATATGAATATTTTGGATTAGACATACAAAATCCAGACAGTGTAAAAAATGTGATAATTGAGGATATCTGCAATAAAGATTTTACCGATAAATACAATAATTATTTTGATGTAATATACAGCAATAATGTATTTGAACATCTTAAGAAGCCGTGGGTGGCGGCGGAAAATATTTTTAAGATGTTAAAAAAGGGAGGAATAGTTGTTACAATAACCCAATTTTCAATAAGATACCACGAATGTCCGGCGGATTATTTCAGATACAGTCATACCGGTTTAAATTCTTTATTTGAGGAGTGCGGAGAAGTGAAAATACTTGAAAGCGGTTATGATATATCGGGACGAAGAAATAATTGGCAAGGACAAGGCTGTGAAAATGACATAGTTCCAATAGACAAATTCGGCGCATGGAGAGAAAATTGGTTTACTGTATCAATTATAGAAAAAAATTAAATGCCATTCATTAATAGATCAAAAAGATATTTATATTCTTTCTTGCCCGATAATTTAAGAGCTGGAATCAGATTCAAAATAGTTAAATATTTTAAAAGGCATACATCATTCTTCCGAAATTCTAGACTTAAATTCAACATAGGTTCTGCTGGAATCAACAAAGGTTTTGAATGGTATCCGACGGACAAAAAAAGTTTGGACATAACCAAAGAAAATGATTGGCGGAAAATTCTCCTTTCACTCCGGTTGGACAACATAGTCGCCGAACATGTCTGGGAACATCTAACCCAAAAAGAAACCGAGCTAGCCAACGCCAATTGCTTTAAATATTTAAAAAATGGAGGAGTCCTAAGGCTCGCCGTGCCGGATGGCTTCAACCCAAATAAAGAATACATTGAATCAGTTAAACCTGGGGGGACAGGTAAGGGTGCCAAAGACCATAAAATGCTCTATAATTACAAGATAATCACTGATTATCTCCAAAAATATGGTTTTACGGTTAGATTATTGGAGTATTGGGATGAGTATGGTCAATTTCATTACATTGACTGGGAAAATGAAAACGGGTTTATAGAGCGTTCCAGACGATACGATTCCAGAAACAAAAACGGATATTTAGAATACACTTCGCTTATAATTGATGGGGTAAAACCTTAAATCCCATCTTCAATATGAGGTGGCTATTAAATAATAATATGATAAAAGAAAAATTGAAACAAATTTCTGTAAAAAAGATCTATTCTTTTCTATCCAAAAAATTAAAATCAAGAAAAATAGAATATTATTCAACCGATGAAATCAATCGCAAGTTCGCCCATTTTAAAATAAAGAGGGTTGCCGTCTTGATTGATGAAGTGGCTAATTTTAATTTATTCAAAGATTTGAGGGCTGAAAAAATTGTCGGATTTTTCAGTTTTAACCTTGATATTATAGGAGCGGAAATAGGCGGTTTTGGAATTATGCCACTCTTGCCTAATTCCGATATTTACACTGACGGCTGGCTAGTAAGCACACAAAATGAACTGACCTCTTTCGCGCTGAACCGCTACCTCCTTGAACATAAAAAAGAAAACCAAATTATCCTACAACACATTAAGGCTAAAAATGGCACCAAGTATTATTCATACGCCGATTTTTTTAACAATGAACAAAAGACTCTAATACATGTAAATAATTATTTAAGGAGATTGTACGCAATTCCCTTTCCTCTCGATATCCGTCTGACCTTAAGAGATTGTGAAGGGAAAATCGTTGAAACGCGACAGGTAATTATTCCCTCGGATTCAATAAAAGTCATTTCAAGTGATGATTTTCCTGTTAAAAATTTTGTAGGCTATCTGGAATTGGAATTTGAAATCGCTAAAAAAATCTCCCCATTTCTGCATTATATGGTTGATTATATTTCGCCCGATTTTATAAGTAGTAATCACCAGTCCGGACTTGGCCTTCATCCTGCTAACTCATCTTTTACAAGAGGATATATACCGACGCGAAAAGATGAGTCTTTGGTTGTATGCTTATTCCAGCGTAATTATAAAAACCCGATTAAAATTATGGCTATCTTAAACTATTTTATGGACGGCAAAAAAATCTCAAAAGAAAAAGAATTCGCGCCACTTAAACAAAACCATATGTTATATCAGGATATAAAAGAATTATTCAAAGAAATTGATTTCAGCAAGATAGATTCTCCTTATGTCGTAGTCAAATCCCATATGTCGCTGCACCGTCCAAATTATTATTATGTAAAAAAAGGTAAGAAAGGTTACTTTGACACTTCTCACGCGGGGCCTGACTTAAAGTATCAAGTTAAAGGATTTTACAAAGGAATAGGTGTGATAACTGATAAAGAAAAGAATGTATTGCACAAATATGGTTGCGTTGAAATGGATTTAAAACACTATATTCTTCCAGAGAAAGAAAATATAGAATCCATTATGGCTTTAGGCGATGACACTACCATGAATATAAAAAATTTCACTCTGGATTTTTACAACGACGAAGGATATCTGTCTCATTCGTTTGAGAATGAATTTGATTACGAAAAGGAAAGGTATTTTAATATTAGCTCTTTTCTAAAAGATAAGGGCATCCACGACTTTTCAGGATCGGTATCCTTCCGACCGATAAACACGAACCAGCAAATTCCCGTGTCAATAAACGGCATCTCTATATTCAGCCACAAAGACAACCCTTATTACACTAGCACCGCCGCAAGCGGAGCATCCCCCAACAACATTCCTTTTTATTTTCGCGCGGGGCCACCAAGCTACAGCAGAGTAAAAAATTCCATCAGTATCACGGATATTTTCTGCAGAGGCATCGCTTCTGACATTTTTGACACTTATCTCATAATATCCTATCTAAGCGCCAACAAAAATCTTCGCAATAAAATAGATTACGAAATAGAAATAGTGAATTCACTTGGTGAAAATAAAACGGTCTATAGAAAAATAAACGCCAATGGGACGGATTTCCTTAAACTCTCCGACCTAATCAAAATGACTGGACATAATTCTGAAAATGGCTATTATACCGTCTGGTTCTTTAGCGGAAAGGCCAATCTTTACGCCCAACACATACTTTATCGAAAAAATGACCATGCTATAGCGGCGGAGCATTGTTATTCAGGTAAATTTGGGATATGATGAGAACTTAATAAAATAATAAATTGATTAAATACTCTTCATTTACAAGCTCCAATGGGAAAGATGAATATTTTATTTCGATAAGTTCCGAAAGAAGCTCGGATTTTTCAAAATGCATTGAATCTTTTTATGAATCTTATGTCTCTATTTTAAAAAAATTAGATTTAACAGACGACACCCAATTATTCTGCCGGTTTTACCTAAGCGATATCGCGAACCAAAAAAAAGAACTATTAAGTTCAAAGCTCTTTAAGACTTCCCCAAATAGCGCTTATTCGATTATACAACAATGCCCCCTTGACGGTGGAAGTGTTTCGATGCTTTCTTATCACATCAAAGGGAAGAATGAAAAGAAAACACTAAAATTTAAGAATAGCGATTGGAAAAACGGAGTGATTATTCAAGGCGAAAATTATGGACTGTATTACACCGGAAACTTCCTAAGCGATGGGCCGTTTGATTCATTCAAACAAACTAATGATATATTCTCCGATTATAATCTTTTTCTAAAAGAGTACAAAATGTCATTGCTCAAAAACACTATTCGAACTTGGATATATCTGCGAGATATAGACAACAATTACGCCGGAATGGTTGAAGCAAGGAAGAAATATTTTGAAAAAAGCGGATTGACTAAAGACACGCGTTACATTGCAAGCACGGGGATTGAGGCAAAACTGAAAGAAACTTCTACCCTCGTTTCTATGGACGCGATTTCAATATGTGGACTTAAACCGGAACAAATCATTAGAATGGAGGCAAGAGAACACCTTAATCCCACTCTTGAATATGGAGTCACTTTTGAAAGAGGAACTAAAATTGAATTTGGCGATAGGTCTCATTTGTATATTTCAGGTACCGCCAGCATTGACAAACACGGCAATATTCTCCACACGGGAGACATAAGGAAGCAGACCAAGAGAACTCTTGAAAACATTAGGGCTCTGCTTAGACCTCACGGAGCCAACCTTGAGGATATGGCCTATTTCATAGTATATGTCCGAAATATTACTCAAGCCAAAGAGGTTGAGGACATTTTAAGAAAAGAAAAACTTGACAATGTTCCTGTCATTTTTGCCGAGGGGGCAGTTTGCCGACCGGGATGGTTGGTTGAGATTGAGGGAGTGGCGATTATTCACACAAATACAAATTGGCCCGTATTTTTCTAAAAGAAATAAAATTAAATTACTTATTTATGAAAATAATAGCAATCATACCGGCAAGAGGCGGTTCGAAATCAGTTCCAAGAAAAAATATATTGCCTATTTTGGGAAAACCTTTAATTGCTTATACAATAGAGACGGCTCTCAAAGTAAAAGCCATAAATCGCGTTATGGTGGTGACTGACGATGATGAAATAGCCGAAATTTCAAAAAAATACGGAGCGGAATTACCTTTTAGAGAGCCCGATGAATTGGCAACGGACAGAGTCCACGATTTGCCAGTGTTTCAATACACTCTTCGCTGGCTTAAAGACA
>CAYIVY010000093.1:0-4734 GCA_964366945.1 uncultured Gammaproteobacteria bacterium | reverse complement strand
GTTTCTCAGGGAATAAAGATGATTACAGCCGGATCAAATCCGATGGTAATGAGATCTGGACTGATCAAAGGATCCTCGTACGTAGTTGCTGAGCTTAAAAAAATGGCGAAGACAATTACTTTAAAAGATGCGGCCAATGTAGCCACAATTTCAGCAGGAGATGCGGCATTAGGTAATCTGATTGCCGAAGCCTTAAAAAAAGTTGGTGGTAAAGACGGAGTAGTGACCGTTGAGGAAGGAAAAAGCTTGGAGACAACCTTTGATCATAAAGAAGGCATGCAGTTTGATCGAGGTTTTGCTTCTCCCTATTTTGCCACCGATTCAGATAAGATGGTTGCCGAAGTTGAAGACGCCTATATTTTAATTACTGACAAAAAAATTACGGCAGTTTCAGATCTGTTGCCGTTTTTAGAAAAGTTTGTCAAAGTTTCTAAAAATTTGGTTATCATTGCCGAAGAGATAGAAGGAGAAGCTTTGGCCACATTGGTAGTCAACAAACTTAGAGGAACGTTTAACGCTCTAGTTGTTAAAGCCCCAGGGTTTGGCGACCGCCGAAAAGAGATGCTTGAAGATATTGCTATTCTAACTGGTGGAACAGTTGTCTCTGAAGAGTTAGGAAAAAAATTAGAAAATATTGAAGTTGCCGACTGTGGTCGAGCTGATAAAGTCAAGTCTGATAAAGAAAATACTTCAATCATTGGTGGAAAAGGAGATAAAAAATTAATTACTGGCCGAATTGAGAAAATTAGACGAGAATTACTGGAGACAACTTCAGAGTTTGACCGAGAAAAATTGCAGGAAAGATTGGCAAAATTATCTGGAGGAGTGGCCATTATTAATGTTGGAGCCGCAACCGAAGTAGAATTGAAAGACAAAAAAGAAAGAGTGATTGATGCAGTCGCAGCCACTAAAGCAGCTCTTGAGGAAGGGATAGTTCCCGGGGGAGCTGTAGCTCTTCTTGACATCAGTCAAAAAATGAATTCAAAGGATCTGGAAAAATCCGGAGCCAGTCGCGACGAGGTAATTGGTTTTGAGCTAGTTAAAAGTGCTATTGAGTCACCGTTTACAAAACTTATGGAAAACGGTGGTTTAAATCCAGGCGAATTAATCGCTAAAGCCCGATCAGCTAGTGCTAAGGGACAAGGCTTTGATATTTTAAAAACTGATTCAACGGCCACGGCAGAAACGATTGATATGATCAAAGCCGGAATAATTGATCCTTTAAAAGTGGTCAGAACTGCAGTTGAAAATGCCGTATCGGTTGCCATGATGGTATTAACAACGGAGGCACTGGTAGCTGATCTACCGGAAAAGAGTCCTCCAGCCGCTCCTATGGGTGGTGGTGGAATGCCAGGGATGGGTGGAATGGGTTATTAAGTTTATAAAGAAAGGCTCTGCCTCCGCCAGCTGGCGGAAGGTGGGGTCTTTTTGTTATTTATATTTTTTAACAAAAAACTGAAATAGATCACCTTTTTCTTCAAAATTCTTCCAGAGAGAGTAACTAGGCGAGGCAGTTGATAGCAAACAAACAGTATTGGCAGGAGTATTTTTATATGCAAAAACGACCGCTTCCTCCATACTGTTAGTTCTTAGAAATTTAAATTGAACTCCAGTAACTTTTTTTAATAATTGATATATCTTTTCACTGCTGTCAGGAAATAAAACAATATTAATAATTTTATTGTCAATAATTACTCGAGATAGTTCATTAAAGTCATAACCTCGGTCAAGCCCACCTAAAAAAATTGTGCCAATTTTTGGAAAACTTTTAATTGCACAAATTGTTGATTCAGGAGTGGTTGAAATAGCATCATCATAAAATAAAATATCCTTAAATTTTCCAACGAACTGCAATCTATGCGGCAACGGTTGAAAATTTTGAACGGCATTTTTAATAATTTCGTCAGAAATATTAAATATTTTTGCCACCGTTACTGCCTCATCTATATTTTCCAAATTATGCTCTCCAAGCAAAGGATTGGTCATATCATCGAAGTAAATTTTGCGCTCTGAAGGTAGAGATCTACATTTAATATTTTTGGCCCATTGTTCTAAAATAGAATATTTAGGATTATAACAATAATAATCGTCTGGCTTAACTAATTTGATAATATTTTTTTTTGCTTGATAGTAAGCTTCAATATTACCGTGGTAATTCATGTGTTCTGGAAAAAGATTAGTGATGACGGAAATGTGTGGAGAATACTTAATATCATCAAGTTGGTAACTGGATAATTCACAGACAAAAATATCATTCGGACCGATTTCATTCAACATCACATCTAACATTGGTTTGCCAATATTACCAATAAGATGGACAATCTTACCAGCTTTTTTAAGAATTGAGTAGATTAAACTAGCGGTAGTACTCTTACCTTTAGAGCCTGTTACTCCAATAACAATATTATTAATGTTAGCTAAAAAAATATTTGTAGCGGTTGTATAGGGTTTAGTAATTAAATGTTTTGGGACTCCAGGAGAGCGGATTATAAGATCGTATTTATTTTGCTCATCAAGATAGTTAGCATTAATTTTTTTATCGGTAATACCAATCAAGACCGTTGGATGATATTTTTTAAAAAATCTTTCGGTGGCCTGTCCCTCTTGACCATACCCTAAAATGAGAATTCTTTTATATTTTTTTAGTTCATTTAATTTCATATGATTTTAGAAACGTTAAATTCACCTTTATTTTTAATAATTTTTAAAGCTTCGATAGATTCTTCAAACGTACCCACACAATCAAAGGGTTTTATAGATCCTTGACCAATTAGATCTTTATACAGAGGAACAAGGCTGTCATCATCAAGCATATTTTTACCAAAGATTGAAACAATCTCTTTTTTTGGTAATCGGGTAGCTAACATAATAAAGACAAAAGCACACTTAGGACATTCTCCACACCATTTTTTTTGATTGATACTTGTTTTTATTTTAAAGTTTTTATTGCAGCTCGAAAAAACGTGAAAGTATTTTTTTTGAGAACAAAACATCTGTACTATCTCCATTTCTGAATAAGTCCTTAAGATTGAAGAAAAGCTGACTTCAGAAGTGATAAATTTCTTGACATAGTCTTTAAAAAGATTTTCAAACTCTTCGCTTTTACTCCATTGATGATTGACTTCAACGCCCAAATAGTTGACATTGCCAAAATTAGAGCCTTTTTCATTAGCCGTTATTATAGAAGAATAATCGTAGACTATCGAAACTAATAAGGCAACAAAAGCAAAGATGGCAGAAAAGGGAACGTGGCCATTATAAATATTTTTTAACTCAAATAATTTGTTGTCTATTTGTCTTTTTACTAATAGAAATTCTATTCCAGCAGTTCTGGCAACTTCTCTTTGGATATGAGAAGATCCAGTTTCCAGTATTAAACCCGTTATTTGCTTACCCTTTTTTCTAAGCAGTTCAATGGCAACAATAGAATCCTTTCCTCCACCTATCCCAACTAAAACTTTGTTTTTTTTAGCCTCATCTAACCTACGAGGTTGTATTGGCGGTTCATTAGAATTGTAATGTGGAAAGTTGATTAAATTTCTAAAATCAATTGTATTTTTATAGAAAAACTCTCCGAGACCTTTTGTATAAATAGTATTCCAAAAATCAGCCTGTGCTTTGGATAAACGATAAGGAACGTTAATTTTTTTTGGACAATAGATTTTATAATAAGATATTCCTAAAATTAAATGTAAATTTTCTAAAACTTGATCAACTAATTCTTCTTTAATAGAAGAAGGAATCTCCTCGGGTAAAATAATTTTTTCAGTAAAATATATTTCCCTGGCTCTATAATTAAAATCAATCGTTTTTTTGTCTAAATGTATCTTGTAAGAGACGAATTCAAAACTATCGGACTTCTGTATCATAGGTTTTGAGCTTATTTTAGCAAATTTAACAACAAACTTATATATGATAGTCTGGATATTTAGGGGTTGTTTTTTTTATACTCGTCGATTAAGTTCCGAATAAAAGTCGATTTGGTAACACCAAGTTTTTTGGATATTTTATTCAAATATACGAGCATATTTGAATTAATAAAAAAATTAAATCGTTTATCAGTCAAGAAAATAGCTTTTAAAATAGATGCTTTAAGCTGGCTGGTTAGATTGTCTTTTGTATATTCCACCATCTGCAATTTCTCATTTTCCAGACCGATTAAAAAGTTTGGTATATGATTTTCCAGATATAGTCCAACTACTGGTTTATCAGATTCCAAAGACTTTTCGATGAGATAGCCTACGGTAAGACTTTGAAAAGAGCATTCAAATATACAAATATCCGCACTATGGATTTTTTCAACCAGTAATTTATTTTGAACGGAGTATCCTTTTTTACCGAATTTTTTTAATTCTTCCTCAACTATTTTATCGTTTTTTTGTAAGTATTCTCTATTTATATTATTATATCCTGCTTTATCTAAAAAATTGAGGATTTCCTGATAGTAATAGTCGAAGTATTGCCTTCCTTGTCTTGATGCAGTAAAAAATACCTTCATACACACATCATACATAAAATCCCGAAAGTTACAAAACCAAAAATACTATATATATTTATTAGTATGGACTAATATTTGGACAAAATAATTGATATAATTTGTTTTAAGTAATGTATGAAAAAGATTGTACCGATCATTATTCTAACAATTATCTCTGCTCTTTTTATTTTTTATCGCTTTGTTGATATCCCAAAATATTTGGCTTTCGACGAAGTTGAGTTTGCTAAACTATCTTT
>CAYIVY010000092.1:0-4734 GCA_964366945.1 uncultured Gammaproteobacteria bacterium | reverse complement strand
AGCAGACAAGAAATTTACTTTTACAAGCTTCGTGTCAAAGACCGTGAACTCTTACAAATATTTGATCAATAGTAACCGTTTTGATAAACTTATCCCAACTACAATACAACAACTTTTTGCCACACAAGGTATTGATAGTGAAATTATTTTTGAAGAAAAACCAGAAGCAGGAACAATGGCAACATGGAGAGCCAGTTCAAGTGAGGGTGAAATAGTTGAGCTTCGTATATCTCGAAGTTCCAACAATACTTCATTAATGTTAAATAGACAAAAAGTTCCTGCTACACCAGGTGGTTCGGGTGCTTTTAGACAAATGAGTTTAGTTGTAGAACCTAAAAAAGAGTTGAGGTTAAATGATACACGTGGAGTCAGAATTTCAAATTATAGAATTGAAATAGGTAAAAGACTTGTTGAAAATATGCGCTTTATGTATGTAAGTTACGATTTCAATGCGCAAAACGGTTGGGTATCATATGAGATGAGTGAATTATTGTTTCCGCCAGTTGGAGCTATTATATATGAATCTCATTTACAAGCTGATCTTAAAGGATTTTCAACAAACGATCCATTTTATTTGGAAATAGTAAATAAATTTGGATTTAAGGAAGCAGGAAATAAGTTTAAACGATTAATGTTAGGACTATTGCCACCGGATAAAAGTATTGCCTGATTTTGGATGATGTAGTTTAGCGCGACCAAAGGGACTCGGACCCTCAACCTCTTCCGTGACAGGGAAGCGCTCTAGCCAGTTGAGCTATGATCGCAAATTATAGTTATATTATCAAATTTAGTGACAAATCACAAATAAAATTTGTCATTGAAAATATTGACTTCATTTAATATAATCGGGCCAATGATACGCTCTTACAAGAAAAATCCGGTTAAAATAAAAAATCCCAATTATCAAAGACTTTTAATCTTAACTATAAAAGAAAAATATTTTAGTTTATTTGTAGGAATTTTGGTGGCATTTTCAATTTCAACTATAGCCTATCAAACTTTTTTCAAAAATACTAAAATTAATTTAGCATTTAAACTACCGACTTTTAGTCTGGCACCTAAAGTAGTAAAAAAAGAGGTGGTTATAAATAAATCGGAAAAAACTTATGTTGTTGCAGAAGGCGACGATCTTTGGCATATTGCCGAAAAATTTTACGGCTCAGGTTTTAATGCTTATGATATTTCCCTTTCAAATAAAATCCTAGATTCTTCAAATATCAGCGCTGGTCAAAAACTAATTATTCCCAAAGTGACACCCCGTCAACCGACGGTTGGTGATATTTCTGCTACAGCAACTTCTCAAGTAACATATGTAGAAGATAAATATATTGTCCAACCTGGCGACTCGCTTTCAATAATAGCCCAAAAAGTTTATGGTGACTTAAATGCTTGGACCCAAATAATGGCTGTTAATAATCTGACCACTCCAGATAATATTGAGGCCGGCATGGTTTTAGTAATCCCTCGATAAAACATATATAATAAACATAAATATATGGTTGCTTATGCCAAATCATTTTTGAGTAAAGATAATACTGAAATTTACTACGAAATCAGTCATCCTGTTAAATCTCATCGACACACTTTGATTTTTCTTCATGGACTTGGTGGTGATCTAACCGCTTGGTATGGAGAAAAATTTTTTTTTGAAAAAGAAGGATTCCAGACAGTTGTTGTTGATTTACGAGGACACGGACTTTCTGAAAGAAAAAAAAATCTTAATTCTTATAAATTGGATTGTTTTGTTAATGACATTATATCGTTGATTGAACATGAAAAGCTACAAAAACCAGTGATTATTGGACATTGTTTTGGAGGGATAATTGCCATGATTCTTGCTAGTAAATTCCCAGAAATTATTGAAGCCCTTATTCTAATTGATACAAGTTATAAAGCACCAAAAGTTAGCAAATTAATTACACAGCATGAAGCATTAAAAAATTTATTTCTCTTTATTATGAAACATGCCTCAGAGTTTCATCTGAAAGGTCATGCAAATAATAAATATTTTATTAATACAACTGACTATGATTGGAAAAGGATTTTATCAGACATTGCCCATGTTTCTTTAAAAAGTTATATGATGATCAGTAAGAATTTATGGAATCTTAATATTTTGGATGCTCTTGTAAAGATTAAAAATCCCACTTTGATTGTAGAAGGCTTAGATGACAGTGTTTTTACTCCAGAAATTGCTAAAAAAATTCAGAAAAGAATTATAAAATCAGACCTCTACTTAATGAAAAATGCCAATCATATTTTAGTATTAAACAACGTAAAAGATCTAAATAGCGTAATATATAATTATTTAGGAAAACTAAAATTAGCGCGGGATTAGTACACCGGTAGTATGTATTACACTTATATATTGAAATGTAGAACAGAGAAAGGCAATGATTTATATATTGGCTCAACAGCTGATTTAAAAGAAAGACTTAAGGATCATAAAACTAAATCGGTATTTACTACAAAGAAATTTACAGATGTTGAACTCGTATATTATGAAGCATGTAGCAGTAAAACTGATGCTTTAATAAGAGAAAAACAACTTAAAACAGGATTTGGCAGAGGTTATATAATGAGAAGGTTAAAAAATGACTTAAGAATGCGGGATCAGTACACCGGTAGTATGCATCCTTCCCCCGCCTGCCAAGGCCTGAGCAAGCGAGATTAGTACAATGGCAGTATGCCACCTTCCCAAGGTGGAGATACGAGTTCGATTCTCGTATCTCGCTCAGAATGGCGATGGCGGGCAGGCAAGGTAGAGAAAGGGGTTCAATTCCCCTATCCCGCTCCGGCGGTTTTAAAATCCCCCTTCCAGTTTTGGGGACGGCATTTTTTTAACCAATTATTTATTTTTATCTTTTGTAACCTTTTTTATTTCTAAATTCATTACTTTCTTTTCTGAAGTCATGCTTGAGCTAAACTTGGCGAATTCAAAAAACATGAAAGAGAAAAGTAAAATCATAATAAACGGTGCAATGATCGAAAGATAATTTTTTTTGCCAGGTTTATATCCACGAAGGAGTAACGAATTGGTTACAACTGAAATGGATGATAAAGCCATGGCCAGTCCGGCAAGTTCGGGTTTAAGGATTATTCCTAGTCCTGCAAAGACACGGGCGGCAACTGGGATTCCCATGACATTATAAAACAGGGCAAAGAACATGTTTTGTTTGATCTTATTCATGGTGGTTTTGGATAGATCAATAGCGTTAGCTACGTCTCTTAAATCATTTTTGATGATGACAATTCCACCTGATTCCATGGCGACATCTGTTCCTGAACCCATCGCAATTCCTAGATCCGCTTGGGCAAGAGCAGGGGCATCATTAATACCATCTCCAACCATGGCAACTTTTTTACCTTCATCTTGTAATCTTTTGACATTTTTAGCCTTATCTTCCGGCAATACTTCCGCGAGAACATTTGTTATTCCAACTTGAGAGGCAATTGCCTTGGCTGTCCGTTCGTTATCTCCGGTTATCATATAAACCTCGATCCCAAGTTTCTTCAATTTTTCGACAGCTTCTTTTGAAGTTTCCTTCACGGTATCGGCAACACCAATAAGCCCTAGTATTTCTGTTTTGTTGGCCAGGATCATGACTGTTTTACCTTGTTCTTCAAGACGGCTCATCTTACGATTAATCTTTTCAACTGGCAGTCCAATAACGCCACTCACTAACTTACGATTTCCAAAATAGTATTCGACTGGTCCAATATTTCCTTGAACTCCATGTCCGGGAATTGCCTTAAATCCTTCGACTATTTCTAAATCAAGAGTTTCTTTTTCTGCCTCATTATAAATTGCCTCGGCCAACGGATGTTCCGACTGTTTTTCGAGAGCAGCGGCAATGGATAAAATTTCATCCTCATCCAAGTCCCTTAAGCTTTCAATATCGGTCACAACCGGTTTACCATTTGTCAGCGTTCCGGTTTTATCAAATACGATTGTATTAATATGACAGGCGGCTTCAAGAGGTTCGCCACCTTTAATAAGCAGTCCATGTTCAGCGCCTTTTCCGGTTCCAACCATAATTGCCGTAGGCGTTGCCAACCCTAGAGCACACGGACAGGCAATAACTATTACTGCAGTAAAAGCCATGAGAGCAAAACTCAACGTGGCACCAAGTAAAAAGTACCAAATAACAAATGTTAAAATGGCGATCATTATAACTATAGGAACAAAATAAGCAGAAATTTTATCGGCAAAGGCTTGAATGGGCGCTTTTGAACCCTGAGCCTCCTCAACCAGATGAATTATTTGTGATAAAGTGGTTTCTGATCCGACTCGGGTTGCCTGAAATTCAAAACTTCCGGTTTTATTCATAGTGCCACCAACCACTGTGTCTTTGACTTGTTTTTCAACCGGTAGACTTTCTCCCGTGATCATTGATTCATCAACGGCCGACGACCCTTTGACGATAATTCCATCAACCGGCACTTTTTCGCCAGGGCGGACAAGAACAACATCACCATTAATCACTTTGTCTATTTCAATATCTAATGTTTGTCCGTTTCTGATCACACGGGCTGTCTTTGCCTGAAGACCCATCAGTTTTTTAATGGCATCAGACGTTTGTCCTTTTGCCTGTGCCTCAAGCCATTTTCCGAGTATTACAAAAGTAATAAGAAAGGCGGCGGTTTCAAAATATAGTTCCGGGATTTTTTCTCCACCTATTCCAATCAATGACTTTGTGTTGATATAGTAGAAAATATAATTTATCAAACTAT
>CAYIVY010000091.1:0-4815 GCA_964366945.1 uncultured Gammaproteobacteria bacterium | reverse complement strand
TAAAATAAATTAATATTATAAATTAATGCAGCCAGCTGGCGGAAATTATTTATGGATAAAATGAAGACGGCAACGAATGACTTTGGATCAATGTTTAAAAAGTTAGAAGTGATTTTAGAAGAATATTTAGTAAAAAAGGCCCCTCAACTCCCGGAAAGTTGGAAGGAGGTTGTGGTAAGGCTTGCTCCTTATTTAACGATTGTTGGAGTCATTTTTAGTATTCCTGCATTTTTAGCACTATTAGGTTTAGGAACATTTATGGCACCTATTGGACTCGCCACTGGAATGATGGCAGGTAGACTATTTTTAGGTTCGAGCTATTTGGTTAGCGTGTTATTTTTAGGAGCAATGATCTTACTGGAAGGCTTAGCCATTCCAGGATTATTTTCTCGGTCGAAAAAAGGATGGAACTTTGTTTACTGGGGTGTTTTGGTTGGAGTTGTCCAAAATGTTGTCAGCTTTAACGTTGGCGGATTGGTCATCGGATCACTTTTATCTTTATATTTTCTTTTTCAGGTAAGAAAATATTATAAATAATATCGTAGACTACGATTATCTACTACCTAAGAGTAATCTGGCCTTAGAGCCAGCTATTCCTCGTGATTCGTCAAGACTTTTTATCTATAAGACGGCCGTCGACAAGATAATATTTGACCATTTTTATAATCTCGAGAAATATTTGCCGAAAAATTCTTTTTTAGTTTTAAATAATACTAAAGTTTTACCGGCACGAGTCGCAATGCAGAAAGAAACGGGAGGTAAAGTTGTCATCCTATTTCTTATCAATAATTCAAGTAATAATATAGTTACGGCGATGGCTGATAGGAAAGTCAACGTTGGTGATTTTTTATCATTTGATAAAGATAATTATTTAAAAGTTCTCTCTCAAAAAGAACATATCTTCGAATTAAAATTCAATTTTAGTCAAGAGCATTTGTTTTCTCTTCTAAGAAAGTATGGAACTATGCCAATTCCTCCATATCTAAAAAAATCACCACTGACACGAGATGAGCTACTTGAAAAATATCAAACGGTCTTTGCCCGGGCACCAGTCGGCGCCCGGTTAGCCTCAGTAGCAGCGCCAACTGCTTCGCTTCATTTTACGAATGAGGTTTTTGATAGGCTAAAAAAGAAGGGAATTGAAAATTTTTTTATTACTCTTCATGTTGGTCTGGGAACATTTGCGTCAATAACGAATCAAAATATTAAACAAAAAAAACTTCATGAAGAATATTACGAAGTTGATTCGTATACGTTTCAATCTATCAATAGATTAAAACAAGATGGAAAGAGTCTGGTGGCGGTGGGAACGACAGTTACAAGAACTCTTGAATCGAAAGCTAGATACCAAAAATTTTTTGACGGAAAACAAAAAACCGCAAAAAATTTGGTATCTTCGCTTCCAAAAAACATTTCAGGAAAGACAGATTTGTTTATTTTCCCTCCCTATGATTTTAAAATGGTTGATGTTTTGATTACTAACTTTCATCTACCAAAATCTTCTCTAATGATGCTGGTGGAAGCATTTTTACAACACAAAAAATCTAAAAAAAGTTTGGTGGAGTTGTATAATGTGGCTATTAAAAATGATTTTCGTTTTTTTTCTTTTGGGGATGTGATGTTAATTTTATGAATAAATTTTTTTCAGTCAAACATTTTTCTAAGATCTCTAAGGCCCGGTTGGGTGAAATAAAAACAGATCATGGTCTAATTAAGACTCCAGCATTTATCTCAGCGGCCACGAAAGGAACAATTAAGTCTTTGTCACCACAGTTAATCAAAGAGATCGGAATTCAAGCAGGCTGTGTCAATGCTTATCATTTAGTTACTCATCCGGGAGCCGATATTATTGAAAAAGCTGGAGGGATTCATAAATATTCTGGTCTTAATATGCCATTGATGTCCGACTCAGGTGGATTTCAGGTGTTTTCGTTAGCAAAAAAAGCTGATGTTCGGGGCGAAGAAGAGCCAATGTTAGTAAAAATTTCTGAGGATGGGGTGCAGTTTAGGTCAACTTTTGATGGAGCGTTGATTGAATTTACGCCGGAAAAGTCAATGGAGTTTCAAAGAAAAATCGGTGCGGATATGAATATAGCTTTTGATGAATGTACCTATTATCCGGCCACTCATGAATATGCGCAGAAAGCGATGGAAAGAACGCATGGGTGGTTAAAAAGATGTATTAATGTAGGGGCGCAATTTATTGCGCCCAAAAAACAGGGCGTGATAAATCACGCCCCTACAAAAGAACAAAATCTCTACGGCGTTATTCAGGGTGGGACATTTGAGGATTTGCGGAAAAAATCTGCGGAATTTGTTGTTTCTCAAAATACTTCGGGGGTGGCGATTGGTGGCATTGCGATTGGTGAATCAAAGATGGAAATGCGGACCCAAGTCAGGTGGGCGAGCGATTATTTGCCAAAAGATAGACCCGTTCATTTGCTTGGGGTAGGACATATAGATGATATTATTGATTTGGTGAAGTATGGAGTTGATACTTTTGATTGTGTCGAACCGACGCGTTTAGCCAGAATGGGGCAGATTTACAAAGCAATAAGGTTCGATACCGTTTTTTTCGCAGACTTCACCCTAAAGGGACCCAAGTCATTTGCTCAAAAAAGGTATCTCCACCTAAAAGACAATCTTGATATTTTAAAAAGTATTTATAAAGCCGATCTTTCTCCTGTTGATGAAGATTGTAGTTGTTATGTTTGCAAAAATTTTACCAAATCATATCTTCATCATCTATTTAAACAGAGAGAAATCTTGGGTTATACTTTGGCAACCTATCATAATTTATGGGTAATGGAAAGATTATTTGATAAAATTAGAGAAATGATTCTGAATTCTGAATTATAAATTCTAAATTTTTATGTCCAGAGTTGATCAAGCAAGAAAAGGTTTTTTATCTGGAAATGCCGAGGCAATAAAAAATAGTCATTCAAAAGAGGCGATTCATCAATCAATCCATCATCATGAAGGTCATCTAAATTCATTTAATCTGCCGGAGATTATCTTGGGCGGACAGGATGGATTGGTCAATGTTTTGGGTGTAATTTTGGGTGTAGCTGCCGCCACTGTTTCTTCAAAGATTATTATTGTAGCTGGACTGGCAGCTACTTTTGCCGAGTCTATTTCAATGGCGGCCGTGGCCTATACATCTAAAATTGCAGAGGCTGACTACTATCAATCAGAATTAGAAAGGGAAAAGTGGGAGATAGAAAATGTGCCAGGTGGAGAAAGGGAGGAAATAAGAGCGATCTATGAAAATTATGGATTCAAAGGAAAAATTTTGGATGAAATAGTCAAAAAGATTACTTCGGATAAAAAAATCTGGCTCAAAGTAATGATGGAACAGGAATTAAAGTTAGAAAACGTTGATAGAAAAAAAGCCATTTCTGCAGCTATTATTGTTGGCTTTTCTGCTTTGATTGGTTCGTTTATTCCGCTGACCGCCTTTTTCTTTTTATCAGTCAAACAGTCGGTCATTGTTTCATTAATTGCCTCGGCAATGACCTTATTTATCGTTGGTTATTATAAAGCTAAGAAAACCCTTGGACGAAATCTTTTTAAACAGGGAGTTGAGATGACGGTCATCGGAATGGTCTCGGCACTGGTAGGCTACTTGGTTGGTAGTTTTTTCAAGATATGATACAATGGAGCATAACTATATGCTACAGGAACCAGATTTGATGAGCTTTGTTGCAATGTTTAGCCCTTTTTACGTATTACCTTTTCTTTTAGCGGTTGTTTTACCGGCCTGGGGAATTCCAACACTCGTCGTACGAAAACTTAATAGAAAGAAAGAACAACTACCGTCTATACGACCATTTATAGTTAGTATGGCCATTTTAGCTTTCTTGGCTAATCTGTTTTGACAATTTGGGCTTTATAATAAAGTTTATTATGAATGGGATCAGTTTTTATTGCCATATACTTTCTTTTCATACGAATCACCAGTCCTCGATGGATCGATTAACTGGATTGCTAATGGTTGGAAGCTATGGCATCTCTATGCAATTTGGCTTACTTTTACAATATTGATCTATATTATCTCTGCAGGTTTTGCTTACCTAAGGAATCGTAGCAATAAATATAAAAATAAATATAAAAAAATTCTTATAACCTCAGTAGCTTTCCTGACTATTTCTAGTTTGATACTACCTAAATTAGTTTATAAAGGAATGGGGTTTTTATGGGGACCACCTTCAAACTATAACTACAAGGAAGTAAAAACAGACTGTACTAATTCCACTACAATTGGACCAAAGATTCTATATTCCGGCGATCAGGAAGAATGGATCTCTGATCTCTCAGGTGGGAATTTACGTCAGGCTTTTAAAAAACATGTAGAGTTGCGCAGTTCAAGCGGGGCCATATCACCAAATGGTAATATGGCGGCTGTCTTGATGGGTGAAAATTTGTGGATTCATTGTCTCAATAGTGATGGTGTTTTTAAAATTGCTTTGCCAAAGATTGCGAAAGAAGCAGGGATACAAGAGCTACGAAGTTCTCCATCCTGGTCACCTGATAGCTCGCAGATGGTCATGAATAATCATGGCGATCTTTTAATCATTGATATAGTTGGAAAAACCAGCAAAATTATCAAGTCACAAGTGGCTATTCGTGATAATCATATTAATATCACAAAAAAAGGTCGTGACATGTTAATTTCTCCTTTTGAGATTGGCAGTACTTATTGGAATGCTGATGGAAATATTTACTATACTGCCTTTGATGAAGATGTAGTTGCCCTTCATAGATTAAATATAGAGACCAATATTGATCAGATTGTTAGGCAAGCTAATAATATAG
>CAYIVY010000090.1:0-4854 GCA_964366945.1 uncultured Gammaproteobacteria bacterium | reverse complement strand
TCAAAATCGGGGACTAGGGCTTTCCTGGGCCCCTTTTTTTATGGGAAGATTTTAAGACCACAATTTAGAAAAACAAATTATTAAGTAAATTATAGCAATTTTATGAGAATAAGAATATAAAAATAATAAGATAATTCCAAATTATTATTAAAATTTTACAACTAACTTTTTAATATGATTCAAATACGAGGTTAATTTATTTTGGTGATAAAAAGAGTAAAATAATAGGCGTAGATCGTTTATGACGAAATAATTATGAATATAGAGCAAATAGAAAACAACCTAACGGGACTTTTAAATAATTTTCGAAAAGAAGAATTTATTTTTGATTTATTATTTTCATACGGGTTACCCAAGGCAACTATCTCGTTATTAAAAAGGGGTCAACATAACCTTTCTAAAGAAGAGGGAACAATAATTCTTAAAAGAAAATTATTTTTTCAGGATATTGAAAATGCTGATCTGCACGAAACTATTGACTCATTACAAAAGGATCCTTCTACAATGCGATATAGTCCAAGATTTATATTAGTTACTGATTACAAAACACTTCTATCTATTGATACAAAAACAAATGAACATCTTGATATTCCAATTAAATCAATAATTAAACATTACGACTTCTTTTTGCCATGGGCAGGTATTGAAAAACATAGATATGTTAATGAAAATCCTGCAGATAGAAAAGCGGCAGAAAGGATGGCTAGATTATACGATGAAATTCATGTTGAAAATAATATAAAAGATGAAAAAAAGAATCACGATCTGAATGTATTTCTTGCTAGATTATTGTTTTGTTTTTTTGCGGAAGATACGAATATCTTTGACGATAAACTCTTTACTAATTCCATTGCATCTCATACACAAACCGATGGAAGTGATTTTGGTTCATATCTTGATAATCTATTTAAAGTATTGAATACAAAAGAAAGATCTAAATTTCCAGAATACTTAAAAAAATTTCCCTATGTTAACGGAGGTCTTTTTGCAAAAAAACATTGGATTCCAAAATTTACATCTCTCTCAAGAAAAATAATTATTGAGTGTGGAGAATTAAATTGGTCGAAAATTAATCCTGATATATTTGGATCGATGATGCAGGCAGTCGTTCAATTAAACGAAAGGGGTAGTCTTGGAATGCATTACACTTCTGTTCCAAATATTATGAAAGTAATTGAACCATTATTTTTGGACAATCTAAAAGAAGAATTTGAAAATAATAAGGGAAATGTCAAAAAACTTCAACAATTAATTTATAGAATATCTCATATAAAAATTTTTGACCCGGCCTGCGGATCTGGAAATTTTTTAATTATTACGTATAAGGAATTAAGAAGACTTGAAATGGAAATAATTAAAGAATTAGGAATGTTTGCATTTTCTTGTTTAAATTTATCGCAGTTTTATGGAATTGAAATCGATGACTTTGCTCATGAAATTTCAAAACTTTCTCTACATCTAGCAGAACATCAAATGAATATTCAGTTTTTGCAAGAGTTCGGAAGAGTTAATCCAACTTTACCTCTAAAAACTGGAGGTAATATTATTTGCGCTAATGCATGTCAGGTAGATTGGAGCGAAGTTTGCCCAAAAAATATAGATGATGAAATTTATATTTTAGGAAATCCACCATATTTGGGAAGCAAATTCCAAGAAGATTCTCAAAAAGATGATATGAAAAATCTATTTAGTAAATTTGAAAAATTTAGCAACCTTGATTATGTTTCTTGCTGGTTTTATAAATCCGCTCAATATTTAGAGACGAACATCAAATCAGCGTTTGTTACAACAAACTCAATATCTCAAGGTACACAAGTCGATGATTTATGGCCTCATATTTTTAACTTAAATGTAGAAATTGGTTTTGCAGTCAAAGATTTTTTATGGACTAACAATGCAAAAAATAATGCAGGTGTAATGTGTTCCATAATAGGTTTGAGGACTTTTTCTAAAGATATTAAATATATTTATAATAATAATTTGAGACAATCTGTCTCAAATATAAATGGATATTTACTTGATGCTCCAAATGTTTTTATTAGAAAAAGGACATTTCCCTTAAGCAAATTACCTCAAATGATTCAAGGTAATATTCCTTTAGACAATGGATATTTAAGACTGAATGATCAAGAAAAAAATGAAATAATTAAAAAATATCCAAATAGTCACTTTTTATTTAGAAAAGTTAGTGGATCAAAAGAGTTGATAAATGATATTCAACGATGGTGTTTATGGATTAATGATGATAATTTAAAACTCGCTCTTTCAATTGAGCCAATCAAAAATAGAATTGAAAAAGTGAAAATATTTAGATCAAATGGAGCGACGAATGCAAAAGCATGTTTAGATAGATCTCATCAGTTTTGTATGCTAAATGTAGCAAAAAAGAATCAAATAATTATACCTATTGTATCCTCAATAAAAAGGACATACATACCAATAAGTTTTTTAGAAAGTGATTATATTATAATGAATTCTGCTTTAGTTATTTATGACGCTGAGCCTTATATTTTTGGTATTTTAACTTCAAAAATACACACGGTATGGGCAAAAGCCATTGCTGGTAAGCTTAAATCGGATTTCAGATATTCTGTTGGTTTATGTTGGTATAGCTACCCACTTCCTTTGCTTACCAACAAGCAAAAAAAAGAAATTAATACACATGTTTATAATATACTTGAGGAAAGAGAAAAATATTCGGAAAAAACATTAGCCGATCTTTACGATCCTGCTAAAATGCCTACAGATTTGAAAGAGGCACATAATGGTTTAGATTTAGCAGTAGAAAGATGTTATCGATCAAAAATATTTACAAGTGATGATGAGCGTTTAAAATACCTATTTAATCTTTTTGAACAAATGATTAAAGAAGAAGAGACTCATAAAATTAATAATTAAAAAAATATGACAAATACTGTTAATGTTAATTACGCTAAAACCGGCAATAGTACAAAGACTAATGAATTTGGGATGAGAGATATGCAGGAGAAAGCATATTCTGCCCGCGACTCAAAATATTTACTATTAAAAGCACCTCCTGCCTCTGGAAAATCGAGAGCACTTATGTTTATTGCTTTAGATAAATTGAAAAATCAAGGAATTAAAAAAATAATTGTTGCTGTGCCAGAAAAATCTATAGGAGGATCTTTTGCAGAAACAGAGTTAAAGGCGTACGGTTTTTTTTCAGACTGGAAACCAAGTCCAAAATATAATCTATGTACTGCGGGTGGAGAAAAAAGTAAAGTTCAAGCATTTTTAAAATTTATGGAAAGCGAAGAACAAATTCTTATATGCACGCACTCAACACTTAGGTTTGCGTTTGAGCAAATTGATGAAAAAAAATTCAATGAAACCTTACTCGCGATTGATGAATTTCATCATGTTTCCGCAGATAAAGATAATAATAGATTAGGACATCTGCTTCACGAAGTAACGACAAAATCAAACGTACATATTGTGGCAATGACAGGTTCTTATTTTCGCGGAGATACTATTCCCGTTTTGCTACCAGAGGATGAATCCAAATTTGTAAAGGTTAGTTATAACTATTATGAGCAATTAAACGGGTATACGTATTTAAAATCATTAGGAATAGGTTACCATTTTTATCAAGGTCGCTATACAACGGCTATATCAGAAGTACTTGATACAGATAAAAAAACAATTTTACATATTCCTAACGTGAACGCCGGTGAATCAACAAAAGATAAGTATAACGAAGTTGACACAATACTTGATCAAATAGGAACTGTTATTGATCAAGATCCTAAAACCGGAGTCATAAACCTAAAAAGATCGAAAGATGGAAAGATGTTAAAAATTGCAAACCTTGTGGATGACGATGCAAACAAAAGAGATACCATCGTTGAATATTTGAGAAACATGAAATCAATTGACGATATGGACTTAATTATTGCTCTCGGTATGGCAAAAGAAGGATTTGATTGGCCCTATTGTGAACACGCTTTAACTGTTGGATATAGAGGTTCGCTTACAGAAGTTATACAAATTATTGGGAGATGTACTAGAGATAGCAAGAATAAAACTCATGCACAATTTACAAATCTTATTGCACAACCAGATGCGGCAGATGAAGAAGTTAAAATAGCCGTTAATAATATGTTAAAAGCAATAACTTGTTCACTTCTGATGGAGCAAGTATTAGCTCCTTGTTTTAGTTTTAAAACAAAAATATCAAATGACGATAAAATAATGCCAGGAGAAATAAGGATTAGAGGATTTAAGGAACCAAGTTCAAAAAGAGTTAGAGATATTATTGAATCTGATTTAAATGATCTGAAGGCATCAATTTTACAGGATGATGTTCTTGTTAAAGCTTTGCCAGGTAATGTTGATGCGGAGGTTATAAATAAAATTATGATCCCAAAAATAATACAAAAAAGATATCCTGATCTTACACTCGAGGAATTGGAAGAAGTAAGGCAGTACGTAGTAGTTGATTCAGCTATTAAAAATAGTGAAATCAAAGAAGTTGGAGATAAAAAATTTATTCGTATGGCTGGCACGTTTGTAAATATTGATGATTTAAATATAGATCTTATAGATAGTATTAATCCCTTCCAAGATGCTTTTGAGATACTTTCAAAGTCAGTAACAACTAAAACTCTTAAAACTATTCAAGATACGATAGAACTAACACGTATACAGATGACAAATGAAGAAGCTATTCTTCTTTGGCCAAAGATCAAAAGATTTGTTAAAAATAGCGGAGGAAAAGAACCATATATTGAAAGCTTCGATCCACTTGAGAGAAGAATGGCTGAGGCTTTAATTTATATTATAGCTAGCGAAAAACAAAATGTCCGGTTTTTGGTATGCTGAATAAGTGGTACA
>CAYIVY010000089.1:0-4869 GCA_964366945.1 uncultured Gammaproteobacteria bacterium | reverse complement strand
GCTAAAAAATTTGGAACAAGGATTGTTGATGAAAATGTGCTAAAGGTTGATTTTTCTGATCCAATAAAGACTGTCTTTGTTCAAAGACAGTCTTTAATTAAAACAAAATCTATCATCATCGCCACAGGAGCTAAAGCATTATGGTTAAATCTACCTTCAGAAACTCGTTTACGCGGTAAAGGAGTATCAGCTTGTGCCACCTGCGATGGTTTTTTCTTTCGTGATAAGACTGTTGCCGTAGTTGGTGGAGGAGATACCGCTTTGGAGGAAGCTTTGACCTTGACAAAGTTTGCTGACTTAGTATATATTATTCACCGACGGGATTTTTTCCGCGGATCAAAGATCATGCAGGATCGAGTATTTGCCAATAAGAAGATAAAAATTATCTGGAATGCGGCCGTTTCGGAGATAATCGGGGAGAAAAAGGTGGAGGGGGTTCGATTAAAGACTGTCTTTGAACAAAGACAGTCTTTATTAAAACTCGATGGTGTATTTATAGCCATTGGTCACAAACCGGACACGGAGTTATTTGTCAACAAAATTGATTTAGATGTCAAGGGTTATATTATTGTCAATAGATCAATGACATCCGTGCCAGGAATATTTGCGGCTGGGGACTGTGTTGACCATGTCTATAGGCAGGCGGCCACGGCTGTAGGGATGGGCGTGGCAGCAGCTTTAGAGGTTGAAAAATATTTGGCATTATAAATTTTATAATAACTATATGAATGCTGGTCAAAAGGTGCTTGAATCGGCTCAAGTAATAATTAGGAAGACTGCCGAGAAGATGGGGTTAGATGAAGAGATGATTAAACGTCTTATTGAGCCAGAATTTGCTCATGAGTTTGCTCTAACGATTACCATGGACAGTGGTACAAAAAAAGTTTTTAAAGGTTGGAGAATTCAGCACAACAGCGCTCTTGGACCTTATAAAGGTGGAATAAGATTTCACCCGGATACTGTCCGTGAAGAAGTCCAGGCTTTAGCAACTCTTATGTCAATTAAGTGTGCAGTCGCCGGCCTTCCCTATGGTGGAGGCAAGGGTGGCATTGTAGTTGAACCAAAGAAGCTGTCAAAGGGAGAATTAGAAAGACTTTCACGGGCTTTTGCAAGTAGAATTGCCCATGTCATTGGTGAGGACGTCGATGTCCCGGCTCCTGACGTCAATACAACTCCAGAGATAATGAGTTGGATGCTTGACGAATATCAAAAAATAATTGGGCGGAAAAGTCCGGCCACTTTTACTGGAAAGCCAGTATCTATGGGTGGAAGTTTGGGTAGAACTGAGGCAACGGGAAGAGGGGGATTATTTGTACTGCTATCTTTACTTAGTAAATTAAATAAAAAAAGTGAGGGAACGACGGTAGCCGTTCAAGGATTTGGCAACGTCGGTTATTATTTTGCCAAACTGGCAAGTGAGGTAGGTTTTAAAGTAGTAGCCATTTCAGACTCTAAATCAGGCGTCTATGATAAAGACGGAGTTGATTTAGATCGGGCGCTAAAAAATAAAAAAGAAAAGGGGACTGTTTCATACGGCAAGGCAATTTCCAATGAAGAATTATTGGAGCTTGACGTTGATGTACTAGTTCCCGCGGCTCTTGAGAACATGGTCAATGATAAAAATATGGCCAAAATTAAGGCCGAGATTATCGTTGAAATGGCCAATGGCCCATTAACCCAGGAGGCATATGAATTTTTAGCCAAAAAAGGCGTTGTTATTATCCCTGATGTCTTGGCTAATGCTGGCGGGGTAACCGTATCATATCTTGAGTGGGTTCAAGGTAAAGCTGGTTATTTTTGGTCGGAAAAAGAGGTTAATGATAAGTTAAAAATTATGATGGATAAGGCTTTTGAGGCAATCTGGGATAGATCGGTGGAAAAAAAGATACCTTTGAAGCAGGCGGCTTTTGAGGTGGCAATAGAGAGAATCACATCGGCTTTGGTATAATAAAGGTATCCTATGAAGGAAGTAGGCGAGTTTATTGTCTTTCTAAAAGATTATTTCTATTCCCGGCTTTTGATGGCCGGACGAGTTTTTGAAGGAATAAAAGATTTGATCGTTGCCTTTTTGATTGTCAAGCGAGGTAAGTATTCGTCATCTTTCCTAAACACTTCATTTTTGATGATTGTGGCAGCGACGATTGTTGGTGGTCCTATTATTGCTGAAAACACTCCTTTTTTACAGAATTTAAATAATCAAAATAATAGATATCAAGCCTTGGTAGTTTCTTATAATCCGTACGCCGGTAAATTAGGAACGGATTTTTCTGTCAAACAGCGTGATAAAGTAGAACCCTATACCGTCCGCGGAGGCGAATCTTTAGCTTTGATTGCCAAAAGATTTGATATTTCCATTGATACAATCAAATGGGCCAATAATTTAAAAAGCGATCTAATCAAACCAGGTCAGGAACTACAGATTCCTCCAGTGACAGGCATTGTTCATAAAGTGACGTCAGGAGAAACTATCTACACGATTGCTAAAAAATATCATACTGATGCCCAGGCAATTGTCAATTTTATTTTCAAT
Organism: uncultured Gammaproteobacteria bacterium; assembly: GCA_964366945.1. GTDB lineage: Bacteria > Patescibacteriota > Microgenomatia > UBA1406 > GWC2-37-13 > GWC2-37-13. Next base: position 2,339 of record CAYIVY010000089.1, on the reverse strand, counting down.
AGCTATGATGACTACGACAGTTTTTCTCTGATTGCCGGGCAGACTTTATATGTGCCAAATGGAACAATTGAACCGGAAAAGCCCATATACAAGTTTGTAGCTTCAATAAATGCTGGCGACCGCGGTTCCTCAAATTTTATCTGGCCAACTTCTGGTAATATCACCCAAAACTATGTTTGGTATCACCAAGGTTTGGATATTGCCAATTCAAGCGCTCCGCCGGTCATAGCCGCCGATTCAGGAACCGTAATTTATGCAGGCTGTCTTAACTGGGGTTATGGATGTCATATAATTATTGACCATGGTAATGGTTATCAGACTTTGTATGGACATCTATCTCAGATCTATGTATCAACAGAGGCGAGTAAAAATGGCGTAAAGCAGGGAGTGGCCATTGGGCAGATGGGCTCAACTGGAAGATCAACCGGCACCCATCTACACTTTGAGATCCGCTCCGGAGGGCAATTACTTGATCCTATCAATTTTCTTTGATAGAAAGGTTATAAATGCAATTGAAAAAGAATCAGCTTTCTTTTATATTTCCTGAGTTTTCCACTTTCAAAATCTAAAAATTAATATATTGATTTAACAAGCTTTTTGTTGTAAAAAACTAGTGTGAAACCGCACTACGATGAATTGTCATCCCCGTGAAGACGGGGATCCAGTCTATAATAACCTTATATGTTTGATAAAATATATTGCGTTTACATTTTGTCCTCTCAAAAGAATGGCACTCTCTATGTTGGAATGACTGATAATTTAGTACGACGCGTATGGGAACATAAAAATAAAAAGGTTGATGGGTTCACTAAAAAATATGAGGTTCATCACTTAGTTTATTATGAAATACACAATAACCCAGAATCGGCAATTCAGCGAGAAAAACAAATAAAGAAATGGGAGCGACTTTGGAGGCTTAGATTAATTGAAGAAAAAAATCCTACATGGAAAGATTTATATCAAGATATTTTATAAAAGGAATATTTAGTCTGGATTCCCGCCTCCGCGGGAATGACATAGAGTAAATAAGAAAGATTTTTAAACAAACCGCACTAATTGGGAAACTCGAGGGCAATTACTTGATCCTATCAACTTTCTTAGATAAACACTCAAATAGTTATTGTAAAAACATGAACTTTGTTTTATATTTAAATTATTGGATAAAAATGGCAGCTTTTTTTAGTAAGAAAATTAGTCCTCATGTTAAGTTATCTTTGATTGTTTTTTCTGTGCTTATTAACTTCACTTTGCTTTTTGCTTTACAACAACAAAACTTTAATTTACGGGCGTCGGCCGCAGTTAGAGAAGAGGCTAAAGATCTAAAATCGAGAATGGTCAAAGGCACCAGAACTAAAACAGGTAAAATAAGTAAATTTTCCTATACCAACCCTAAAGGGATTGATAAAACAGCAGGGCAAGGTGCATCGGCCGCAAAAGATTTCATTAACAAATTAGAAAGGGTCAAAAACACTGATTTAGATCTATTTCCAAAAGGAAAGACGACTCTTACTTTAAAAAGCAGTAAAAAAATTAGTAAAAAATCTGCCCCCTTGTTTACCAAGTTAGGAATCAAACCAACAGCTGATAACGTTGAAGTTTTTACCCATGAGCAGAAAATTAATAATGTCCCTGTCTTAGGATCAGACTTTACCACTAGAGTTAAAAATGGAAATGAAATAGTAGGAGTTAGTGGTCAATTGATTACTAATGATGCGTTGGGTAATACTAAAAAGAAATCAGCCACTGAGGCAGAAACCATTGCCAAAAATGACTTTTTAAGTTATCAAAAAAATTTATCCAACTTGCCTAAAACAAAAATTGACGCACGGGTAAAGGGAAGCTCTCAAGTTATTTTCAATAAAAAGTTTTTAGGTTTGAGTTATGAAGAAGATATTAACTATCTTGCTCAGAAGATTACAGTTGAAATGATAATAGACAATCAACCCTCTTTTTCTCGTGATTACTTCATTAATCTGGAAAATGGCAAAATACTTTATCAATATGATTTAGATTCGGATCTTCTAGATAGAGAGATTATAGTATTGAATACTAGCGGTGAAGTAATTTCTGTAAGAAAAGAAAACGATCCTCCATTGAGTGACCCAAAATATCCAGCAATCAATCAGGATATTAATAATTTATATGATATTTTCGGAGAAGTCTATGATTTCTGGGTAGGATTCAATCGTGATGGTCCTGATAATAAAGGTAGTAAATTGAAAGCCGTGATCAACTTTCTTTTTTGTCATGGGGGTGCCTCGTATATGCGAGACGGTTCGTTTCAATTTTGCAGGAATTTAATAATTTTTTCAATGCTTCCTGATTCAAATTCCTCCAAA
>CAYIVY010000088.1:0-4872 GCA_964366945.1 uncultured Gammaproteobacteria bacterium | reverse complement strand
GTAATGGATATAGGGTATCGTTGTAATAAGAATTCATAGCCATTTTTGATTGATTTGTTAAATAATCGGCTTTTAACCTCGTTCCAATTATCTCTCAACATGTCCAATGTTATCAGGCTCATAGCATCATAATAATTTAAGTTTTCCAAAACTCTAACAATTGCCCAGCTTTGGTTCATATTTCCCAAAACTTTCTTGCCATATAAAATTGCCTCAAATTCATCTTGAGTCAAATTGTAGTCCCAAACTAATTGTTTAAATAAACTAGCTTTCATGAGTTTATTATACATTAAAGAGGAGCTAATCAAAAACAATAGGAGAACAATCTGAGACTGAATCCTCTTCCTTGAGTACTGGTATTAATCTACAACTTTCCCCTCCACTCTTTTAGCCAAACAATGTTTTTGGAGATGGTTTTTTTATGGTGTTTATAGTCAGCCGTAAAAATAGGAATGTTTAGTTCTTCTGCCGCTAAAATATAACAGGCGTCATAAGATGTAATATTATTTGTGTGAACTATGAGCGAAAGTTTAAGTGAGCTTTCTAAATCTAATGATAGAAGTTTCGGTTCAAGCGCGAAGAATTTTTTAATAACATCGTCCGCTTTTAATGAATCAGTTTTTTTTCCAAATTTGAGAGAATTCACCAATTCCACAACAGCTAGAGAAGGTAAAATTAAGGTAGCATTCAAATCATGTATTAATTCTAGAAGCTCAAGCGCTTTGTCAGAATCGTTTTCTTTGTAAAACCATTTAAGCACGATGGAGTTATCGATAATAAGTCTATTCATAATACTTTGGATCTTTCATTTTGTCTCGTTCTTCGATTAACCACTGAGATAATTGTTTTTCTCCAGGTTTTGGCTTATTTTTCTGAGCAAATTCTTTGATACTAGCAACTGCATTTTTGATTCTTTCCCTCCGTTTTTCTTCAAAATCAGGGTCAATCGCATCAAACAAAACTTTCTGTCCACGCAACACGCGCACCTTCCCAAATTTATCCAAGGCCTTTGTCAAAATATCAATGTCTTCACGAACTTGAGTAATAGAGATAACATTAGGTGATTGATCAGAGATAGATTGTAATTGCATAATAGGAAATATTTTAACATGTCTCAATATTTTTATCAAGAGATAATATTAAGAATATTATTATGATCTTTCGTATGATTCAAACTTAATCTAAGCCATATCTAAATAATTTTTTTTTCTTTAAAACTATAATAATCATCCTTAGCAATGATCAGGTGGTCAGATATTTCTATACCTAATAATTGCCCCGCTTTGACTAAATTTTGTGTAACTATTAAGTCATCTTTTGAAGGTTTAAGTTCTCCAGATGGATGATTATGACAAATAATAATCGCTGCGGCATGATTTTTTATAGCTATTTCAAATGTTTCTCGGGGATGAATCAAACTGGAATTTAATGTTCCCACTGAAACAATATCAACGTTAATTACTTTGTTACGGTTATCTAAAGAAGCCACCATAAAATATTCTTTATGAAAATTAATTATTTTTTCTTTCAAAAGTGGAAAAATATCTTTTGGAGATTTGATAATCGTGCTTTTGTTTTTGTTTAAACTTGTCTCTTTAGCTAACCGTTTGGAGATTTCAAAACAGGATTTTAATTGGCAAGCTTTGGCTAGACCTAAACCTTTAATTTTTTTTAGATCTTCAATTGAAGCCTCTGATAGTTTATCTAACGAACCGAAAGCACTGATTAATTTTTGGGAAATACTAACTACCGATTCGCCCTTAACCCCTCGGCCAAAGATTAAAGATAGTAGCTCTTGTAAAGATAACGATTCAACACCATATTTTATTAATCTTTCTCTGGGTCGTTCGTCAATTGGAAGATCGTGTATAGTATAAGATTTCATTCAAATAGAATATTTGAGCACACTATTATAATCAACTGCTTATAACCTACAAAGATATGGGGTTAGATTGTTATAAAACTATATTGTTGAGGAAGGATTAAAGATAGTTAATGTTCTTTTAAGAGCTTGTTTTAGTTGATTTCTTCCAAACCCACTTTTTAAAAATACTTCTCGTGCTTTTGCATCATTCTCGTTAATAAAGTATTCGTAATGTAGTAGTAAAAATGGTCTTCTAAATTTTGTGGCCTTAGATAAGCCCATTGCATGCTCTTTTAATCTTCTTTTTAAATCAGTCGTATAACCTGTGTAAAAATTTTTATCTTTTAAACTAAAAATAGTATAAACGTAGAATCTTTTTACCAACAAAACGTCTGACGTTTTGTCCATGAAGAAAATATATATATTTTAAAGTGCCAAGTCAAACTTGGTCACATCGTCTAACTCTTTTAAGAAGACCGAATCATACTCGGCCAAAAGACGAGTTTGACTCGGTGGACCTGAGGGGACTCGAACCCCTGATCTTCTGACTGCCAGCCAGACGTTCTAGCCAACTGAACTACAGGCCCATTTTAAATATCAAATTATCTTTTCTATTATAGCATTTGCTAAAAATATTAGCTCCAATTGAATTTTTTTGTCAAAATAGTGGATCGTGCAAACACCCTTATAATCTTTTTTTAATGTTGGTTTTCCCTTTGTTCTTTGATCAATATATGTTGGATAAAATTGTTTTTTATCTATTGTCGTTATCTTTCCCCAATAATCTTCAAGATCTTTGATATTCTGATCAAATCGACACTGGATTCTGACCCTAAATTTTGAATTATCAATAGGATAACAATTTTTTAAAAGCTTTAAATAAAGTTTGATAATCAAAGTGCTAGAGCTTCCTAAGGTAAGGGTTGATGCTATTGAAGATCTAGCCCCCTCTCCTAAATACAAAATACTTAATAGCAATTTTTGTAGAGAGGTATTTATTTTTTCTACCAAATGTAAATTTTTTTCTTTTAAAAAAAGTAGGAATTTTTTTCTTTTTATCTTATTTATACTCATTGCCACTGTTCTTGCCTTTATTAAATTTTTTTTATTAATTTTTATTACTTTATCTTTGTACCAGTTTGGAAGAATTATATCCCTACTCCAATAAGATAAAGTGTTTTTGGCTATTTTTGTTCCTAATTTTTTATTAATTTCAAAATAAGTGAGTCCTTTTTTCCTAAGCTGCTTTGCTTGTTGAATAATATTTTGATTATACATATATTTGTACTCTTATAATATAAGCGTACATCCATATAAACAGGAAGTCAAGTTAATATTAATATTGGTAACTTTATAAACTCTTTTTCGTTATACTAAAATTATGGAACAACATCCGCTCCCTCGACAGATTACCACTTTTGAATTTAAACTAATTGGTTTTTTAACCATTAAACAATTTATTTATTTACTAATTTCTGTTCCTGTTGGTTTATTAGTTTATACTGTCTTTCCCGTCCCAATTTTAAACGCATTACTTGGTATAACCGTAGTTTTAATCGGCATTGCTTTTGCCTTCGTTCCCATTAACGATCGACCAATGGAAGATTGGGTAAAAAACTTAATAAAACGATTAACCTCTCCTACCCAGTATTTTTTTAAAAAACAAAATTCGGGCATTTATTTTTTAAAAAATTTAGTTTTTACAGATGACCCGCACCGAGTCATGGCTCATATAGACTCTCAACAGAAGTTGACAAAATATTTAAGTAATAAAATTACGGTAAATAATCAAAATAAAAAACAGACTATCAATAATCTTTTTAGCGACTCTTTTAGTTCACTATTGGGAAAAAATAGACCTCAAGAAAAAAAACCTACTCCTACCATTACAACTAATTTATCCGACGAAGCTTCAACTAAGTTGAGCAACCTTGAGCCTAAGGTTAAGTTGCCGTTTCTTACAGGACTAATAAAAAATTATAAACAAACCCCTTTGACCGGCATCCTTGTTTATATAAAAAAAGATTCTGATTCCGACCCTATTAGAATATTAAAAACTAATTCTCATGGAATTTTTACTACTTACAACCCTCTTCCTCCTTCTGATTATTTTTGCGAGACCAAAGACCCCAAAGGTAGCTTCTTTTTTGATACAATGAAAATAAAAGTAGAAAACGTCAATGAAAAAATAATTGAAATTTCATCAAAAGAATTAATATGAAAACCACAAAACCCACTTCACCAGTTAAGGCTTCTACTCAATCATTTATCGAGATTGAGGAGATAAAAGATGACATTGTTTTAATGAAGGATTTTTCTGCGGCCACAGTTATTGAGGTCGGAGCTGTTAACTTTTGGTTACTATCAACCGAAGAACAGTCTTCAATGATATACGCATATTCAGGACTGTTAAATTCGTTATCTTTTCCTATTCAAATTTTAATTATTTCTAAAAAAATCGATGTTTCTACATATTTAGACTATCTAGAAGACAAAATAAATAAACAAAAAGCTGATATTTTACAAAAAAGAATGGTAGGTTATCGAGAGTTTATTAAAAGTATTATTAGAATTAATACGGTTTTAGAAAAACGCTTTTTTTTTGTTGTTCCTTTTTCTCCTCTTGAAATGGGAATTAGCGGCGCTAATACTAGCTCTTTAAATAAGGGATATGTTTTTACCCGAGCAAAAACTGCCCTCTACCCAAAAAGAGATAACTTACTTAGATTAATTATGAAAATAGGTCTTAAAGGAACTGTCTTACAACGCCAAGAGCTAACCGAACTTTATTATAATCTTTATAATCCGTCAGCCACCGGTCGGAGACTAGCTCCGATTGAAAGTTACACAGATGTGATTATGACATCAGGCTAATAACAAATGTTTAATCTATTTGGTAAATCTAAAAATAATCAATCTCCGACTAACAACCCCAGGTCTGTTGGTAATAGTAATATGGCTGATTTTTTGGCGGCTGGATCTGTTTCAACTAAAGATTTAATTGCTCC
>CAYIVY010000087.1:0-4898 GCA_964366945.1 uncultured Gammaproteobacteria bacterium | reverse complement strand
AATTTCATGGTATCCAGACCCGTCGTTTTGACCGGCATTGACATGGTTCAGGGATTGCCACCAAAAAACTGGTAAGAAAGATAAAAGAATAAAAAACAAATTTAATTATTTACAAAGAATTAATCAATAATTATTAAAATTAAAATTCCAAAGTAAGACAAATTCTGCTATCATATAGTCCAATGATAAAAGATGAAATATTGAAAAATATACTGTCTGCTTTGAAAAAAATCAACGTTAAAGACATAGCTCCGACTTTAGAAAAACCGGCTAATTCTAACTTTGGTGATTACTCAACATCAGTCGCCTTAAAACTAACAAAAGATCTCAAAAAAAATCCTTTACTGATCGCTGAGGAAATTGTTAAAAACTTACCTAAAAATAACAGTATTAAAAAGGTAGAAATCCTCAAACCAGGTTTTATTAATTTTTGGATATCTAAGGACCTGTTAATTAATCAATTAATTAATATGCTTGTAAATGGATTTACTTATCCTGAATATCATCTTGGAATAAATAAAAAAGTCATGGTCGAGTTTGCTCACCCAAATACTCATAAACTTTTTCATATTGGACATCTAAGAAATATCTCAACGGGAGAGGCGGTAGTAAGAATGCTTGAAGCCGTTGGAAATAAAGTAATTAGATCTAACTATGAAGGTGATGTTGGTCTGCACATTGCCAAATGTTTGTATGGAATAATAAATTCCAAAACGGATATAAAAAAAATAAAATCTTTGCAAGAAAAAATAGAATTCATCGGAAAAATGTATTCTGCTGGAACCAAAGCCTATGAAGATAACAAAACAGCTAAACAGGAAATAATAAATATAAATAAGATGATTTATGGTCGCGATCCGGAAATTATGCCGCTTTGGATTGAAACAAGACAATGGAGTTTGGATTATTTTGACAAAAATTATAAAAGATTTTACAGTTATTTTGACCGCCTGTACTTTGAAAGCGAATTTTATGAGCGGGGTGTTGAAATAGTCAAGGAAGCACTAAAGAAAGGTATTTTGGAAAAAAGTCAGGGAGCCATAATTTTTAATGGTAAAAAATATGGATTAGATACTCGTGTGTTTATTAATAGTTTAGGTTTTCCAACTTATGAAGGTAAAGAGCCGGCTCTAGCGGAAAAAGAATTTACAGATTTTGGCAAGTTAGATAAGGTGATTCACGTTGTGACTCCCGAACAAACAAGTTTTTTTAAAGTGACTTTTAAAGTTGAGGAATTAATTGATGAAAAAAAATATAAAAATAAACAGCATCATTTAATTTACGAGTGGGTTAAACTTAAAGCCGGAAAAATGTCTTCCCGCGAAGGCAATATTATTGAAGCTAATTGGCTGATTGATGAAGTTAAGAAAAAAATATTGAAAAAGTTCAAATGTGATAAAGATACGGCTGAAACTTTAGCGGTAGCTTCAGCTAAATATTCTTTTTTAAAAAACGGTACTCAGACAATTATCCATTTTGATATTGATGAGTCAATCGCAGTTGATGGAAACTCGGCTCCTTATTTAATTTACACTTATGTCCGTTGCCAATCAGTATTAAAAAAAGCTAGTAACTATCTCCTCCACGATCGTGACATAGATAATACAACTTTAAATAGAGACGAATTAAATGTGTTAAGAATTATTTATCAGTTCCCTGAAGTTGTTCAACAGGCAGCGATTCAATTATCACCTAACTTAATTGCCAATTATCTTTATGAACTTGCCCAAAAATATAATTATTTTTATCAGAAAAATAAAATTTTGGAATCTGAAGAAAAGACTAAACAATTGCGATTAATGTTAACTAAAATCGCAGGAAAAGTAATCAAAGAAGGACTTTATTTGTTGGGAATTAAGACGGTTGAAAAGATGTAAAAATATGGCTTTTTTTATTTGTTCTGAATGTGGTTTCGGCTCCGGTTCTTGGATTGGAAAATGTCCTGACTGTGGAAAATGGAATACACTCAAGGAGAAACCCGAGTTTGCCAAATCTTCGTCAAACAAGAAGGGCGAAGCTGTCAAAAAAATTACCATCACTTCCTTATCAAAAATTAAGTCTTCAACAAAGTCCCGTCTCTCAACAGGTATCTTTGAATTTGACCGGGTTTTGGGCGGCGGCGTTGTCCCTGGTGAAGTTATTCTCTTGACCGGACAGCCGGGGATTGGTAAATCCACCCTTGTTCTTCAGGCTTTTCAAAAACTGAAAGTTCTCTATATCTCAGGCGAAGAATCAGCCGAACAGGTAAAAAATCGAGCCGAAAGACTTTCAGTCAACCTTAACGATCTATCTTTTTCCAGCGATTTACAGGTTGAAAGCATAATCCAAAGCCTTGAAGAATTGAAAGATGAAATTAAAATTATTATTATCGACTCCATCCAAACAATCTATTCAAAAAATATTGGCGGACCGGTTGCCGGAATCAGCCAGTTAAAAGAAGTTACCAAAAAAATCATTAATTTTGCTAAGCAATCTAAAATCAGCGTTCTTTTGATAGGTCATATAACCAAAGAAGGTGATGTTGCAGGGCCAAAAACTTTAGAACATTTTGTTGACTGTGTTCTTGAACTAGAAGGAGAAAAAATTTCAAATTTTAGACTGCTGCGCTCTTCAAAAAACCGTTTTGGATCAACTGATGAAATCGGAATTTTTGAAATGAAGCAAAAAGGGTTGACCGAAGTCAAAAATCCATTAATATTTTTAGAAGAAAATCCGCCAGCTGGCGGATTGGAACCGGGAAAAGCCATTGTTGGTGTTGCTGAAGGCAAAAGGCCGTTCTTTTTTGAAATTCAAACTTTAGTTGTTCCCACAAGCCAGATGAACCCGCGTCGAGTAGTTAAAGGCCTTGATTTTAATAAAGTTCTGCTACTTTTGGCAGTCATTAGAAAGAATATTCATCTACCTCTTGATCGCTTTGATGTTTTTGTTAATGTGGTCGGCGGTGTTTCAATTAAATCAACAGCCGCTGACCTTGGCTTTATTGCATCTTTAATCTCTTCATTCAAAAATATCGCCCTGCCAGCCAGTTCAATTTTTATTGGTGAGGTTGGATTACTAGGTGAAATTCGATCTTCATATCTTGAAGATAAAATTACCGATGAAGCAAAACGATTAGGATTTAAAAAAATATGTTCTTCAAAGTCAATCAAAACTGTCAAAGAATTTAATTCTATTATGGGGTCTTTTTAAAGAAAGTTTTTTCTATCATAGTTTTCTTTCCATTGGCTCCAATCAAATTTATTATTATCTTATTCTCTCCTTCATTAAGTGAAAAATCATAAGTAAATATCCCCTCTTTATTTTGATATATCCTTTCATTGGCAATCGTAACCATTGTGTCTTTATCTATCTTTGCGGTAATTTTTATGCTTTTTTCGATTGAAAAGTTCTTTACCTTTGGTTTTAAAAGAATAAAACTAGGCGGAGAAAAATATATTTTTAGTTGATAGACAAAATAACTAATAAAAAATAAGGTTAGAACTATCAAACCAAGTTTGAAGAATTTCTTGGTTCCTGAAGTTAAATAATTACTTGATAGTTTTCTTTTAAATTTAACCTCTTCTTTTCTTTCATAATCTCGTCGAAAAAAAGCCAAAATTTTTTTATTATCAAGATTTAAAACTCGTGAATAATTCTTAAGAATCCCAGTTATATAAATTTTTGAGGTAAAAAAATTCCAATCTTCTGCTTCAATCGCTTTTAGATATTTTTCTCTAACTTTTATCTGCTTTTCAATATCAATTAATAGCAGGCCTCTTTTTTCTCTCTCTTTTTTAAGAATAGTGCCGACTGATAACATAAATTTATTATACTCTTCCTGTATATTCGCCTGTTTCCGGATCGATGCTGATTGTTTCACCAATTTTTACAAATATTGGGACCATTACTATTGCTCCTGTTTCAACCTTAACAGGTTTTTTAGCTCCAGATACAGTGTCACCCTTGGCTGCGTCTTCCGCCTCAACTATTTTTAGTTTAACACTCATAGGTGGCCGAATTGTTAAAGGCTTATCATTATGCATGTAGACAAACATCTTTTCACCTTCTTTAAAAAATTTTGAAACCTCACCAGCGACTGATATTGGTAATACAAACTGGTTATAGGTTTTTTCATCCATAAAATATAAATTCTCATTATCTTTATATAAATACTGCATCTCAATAGAGCTAACATCTAGTACATCAATCTGCTCATTGGATTTATAAGCATACTCAACATTTTTGGCTGATATCAAATTCTTTAATCTTGCCTTCATTAAGGCGGAACCTTTGCCAGGCGAATAAAAATCAGCTTTCTGTACCTGGCATATTTCTCCCTGAAAAAAAACAAATTCACCTTTTTTTAGATTACCCGCGTTTATTTTCATGCCATCTCCTCCTCTATCTCTTTTAATAACTCTTTTGCTCTCGAAGAAACTCGCGATGGGGTATTGATTTTATAAATAACATACTGATCTCCTTTGCGATTAGATTGAGGATATGGAATACCCTGATCATGAAGCTTAACAGTTGTTTCAGGCTGTGTACCTGGTCTTATTTTTAATTTGATCGTTCCATTAATGGTTGGAATTTCAACTACTCCACCGAGTACGGCTAATGGATAAGAGATTTCCTTTTCAAAATGAATATCCTGTCCATTACGTTTGAAATAAGGATGAGGCTTTACCTTTACCTGCAAATCAAAATCCGAGAATCTGATGGTCATTTTATCGTCAACTCCTGCTGGAATTTGAAATGATTTTTCTTCCCCTTTTACAATCATGGTCTTTTTTACTCCGTTAACCGCTTCTCCAAACGTTAAAGTTATTTCATAAACATCCCGTCTCTGCTGTCTCCTCCCCCCCCGAGAAAACGGTGATTGAAATCCGAAAAACTGTTCAAATATTTCAAACGGATCG
>CAYIVY010000086.1:0-4934 GCA_964366945.1 uncultured Gammaproteobacteria bacterium | reverse complement strand
TTTTCATTATGACAATATTTTAGCAAAACTATTTAATTTAATCGCCTCTTTTATTTCTATAGAAACCCTTTGACCAACAGAAACTGGTTGCCCAAAAAGATAGCTGCTGTAAGGAGTAGACGCAATACCTGGAGATCCTGGCATTCGAGGTGAGATATCAATAACAATAATATCTTTTTTGGGAGGGCCGGCGGTAATGATACTTTGTAATGCAAAAGGTCCCATTATTCCCGGAGCAAACAACTCCCGACTCGTTTTGACAAATCTTTCTCCTAGTTCAAAAGCTTTCTCTAATATAGATTCAAGGACGGTGACGGCAATATGACCGGCTTCTTCGTATTTAATATTAATTTTTTTGGAAACCTCAGTTTGGTATGAAGAAGGAATTCTTAATAAACCTTCAATATTAGTTTGCCTTCTCATGTCAGTCCCCAATAGTTCTAAACGATCGGAAATTGGGGAATAGAAAAAATTGAAATTAACCTGAACACCGACGACAAATTCTTCAATGACCGCCTGTTTCAATTGTTCTTCGGTGAAAACCTCTTGCTTTAATTTTTCCTCAACTTGTTTTTTATAATCCTGATAATTTTCTGCTAAAAAGAAGGCCCTCTCAAAGATTCGCTTTTTTTCTTGGACTTTTATTAAACATAAACGGTCAATTTCTTTTGGATCCTTAAACTGTTTTGGATATTTGATTCCCGATTTTTCCAGTAAATAATATTGATTTTCAGATAGGCCTCTTTCTTCAATTTTAAGAAGATGACGGTTGCCAAACATTGGAACATTAAAAACGTTTTCTATTTTTTCGTAGTCAAAATTTAAATATGCCTCAAAAGAACGGTTCGGAACAAAAATACAATTTTTTTCCAATAATTGTTTTTGAACTTCAGGTTTTAGGAGATCAGAAAATTTATTAAGGGTTATTGTTTCGTCAACACAGCCTAATTTTCCATCTGTTTTATAATACTTTTCATAAGTCTTTTCCCGGCCTTTTTCAGTCATTACCAAAGTTTTAAAACCTAAATTTTTTGCTCCCCGGCAAACGTCAAGAGCAGAATGAGAGCCGAGAGTAGCAATTGTAAGGTTAGATAAATTGTAGGAACTTAAAATTTGTTTTATATTCATATTTAATCCAATATTTCTTTTAACTTATTTTCTTTAATTGCGTTTTTAATTTCACGGGCGATCCTTCGCCCGGTGCTCATTGGTTCATTATAAAGTAAGTCGGAATAAGGGGAGCCTTCAATAAATAGATTAGTTCCGGCCACAATTCGAGCAGAAATTTCAATCACATAAAATTTTTGGTCAGGGGTGATAATCGTCTCTAAACAAAAGGGGCCAAATAGTCCTTGAGGACTTATTAATTCTTGAGATTTTTGAACAACTTTCTCTCCCATTAAATAAGCTTCCGGTAACATTGACTCCCTTAAAACTAGAGGACTGTTTCCAACCACAACATAACTTGGCTCAATATTAATCTGTTGGTTCAATGGAATTCTTCCTAAGGCATCAACGTTGGTTTCGTATCTCCTATCCATACTTAAAATCTCCAAGGTTTTTGTTAACGGAGAATAAAAATAATGAATATAAAGCGGAACGCCAATGACGTACTGTTGAATAATAAAGTTTTTTTTACCCTCCGAAGCTTTAGCGAAGGATGGGATTTTTTCTTTTAAATCATGTTCATTGTTTACTAAAAAATATCCTTTACCACCAGCCGCTCCGAACGATTTTATGATAACAGGAAATTGAACATCTTCAATATTTTTAAATTCTTTTGGAGTATTTATTCCTGATTCTTTTAACCACTCTCCCTGTTTAACCCGATCAAACTCAAAATCAAGAACTTTTTTATTACCGAAATATGGAAGAGTCATTTTTTTGTTTCCTTCCATCCCGAGGTAGGCAACAAAAGATCCATGGGGAATTACAATAATTTTTTTGCCTTTTAATTTTTCTTCAATTCCCGGAAATTCAGAAAAAGCATTGATCCCCACAATTTCATCAATAAATGAATATCTTTTGTAAAACGAGATCTGCGCATTAAGAGCGATTACTAAAGTTTTGAATCCTTCGTCTTTGGCTCCTTTTAAAATTTGCAACGCGGAATGGCTACCGAGAGTAGCGATTGTTAGTGGTTTTGTCATCACAGAAAATATTTTACACCATTTTTAAAGATTTGTAATCCCGGTCCAAACTCGGGTAATTTACTATCATTTCTAAGAGCACCTTCTTTTAATAAGGTCCAGTTGGGGAGTTGGGTAAAGAACATGGCTCGCTCAGGGTGGGGCATTAGACCAAAAATTCTTTTGCTTTCGTCAGTTATGCCGGCAATATTCTCCAAAGTTCCAGTCGGATTTATTTTATTATATTTTAAGGCCACCAAATTTTTTTTATTTATTTCACTCAAAATTTCTTTATTTGCAAAAAATTTACCTTCACCATGGGCGATCGGTAAGGAAATTTCTTTAATTCCACTAAGCCAAGGAGTGTCGCTTGTGATTTTTAAATCAAACCAACCGGTTGTATATCGAGTTGACTCGTTTGGTAAAAGGGCCACTTGTCTTTCCCCATATTTTTTATTGAGGGCCGGAACAAGTCCTAAATTTACTAAAACCTGAAAGCCGTTACAGATACCAATAACAAGTTTATCTTTAGTTACGAATTTTGAAATGCTTTCCCAAAGATGATTTCTTAATTTCAAACCATAAGCATTTCCGCTTCCCGTATCATCTCCATAAGCAAATCCACCAGGAATTGCCATGATTTGAAAATCATTTAATATTTTTTTATTTTTTATCAAATCATTTATATGAATGATCTGACCTTGACCACCAGCCAATTCAAAAGCGTACTTTGTCTCATCCTCACAGTTCAAACCGTAACCAGATAAAATTAGAGCTTTTGGTTTTTTCATATTTAATAGTTTTTAAACGTTGATTTATAAGCTCTCTCGACCTGCTCAAGATTTAAATCAACGACTTTTTTATTATCTAACCCATTTATTATTAATTGCTGGTTGTTTGTTACTTTTCCTATTTCTTTGAATTGATTTCCCTCAAATATTTTTTCAAACTCTTTTTTATTCTTTGGATTTATGGTGGCTAAAATTCTTCCTTGGCTTTCAGAAAATAAAGTAAAATCATTACGGGTTACTTTACCCGGTAATCTGCTTAGAGAAACTTCTATTCCTAATTTTCCGGCAAGAGCTGTTTTTGCCAAAGCAACTCCCAGTCCTCCTCGAGCAATACTAATTGCTGAAGATATTAATTGTTTTTGACTAGCTTTGTAAAAACTCTGGTAAAGTTTTTTATTTTTTAAACCATCAACTTTAGGAATATTATTTCCAACCGAATTATTCATTGCGAAATATTCCGATCCACCTAACTCATTTTTTGTTTCTCCTAAGATATAAACCAAATCACTTGGGAATTTAATGTCAATTGAAACCGTTTTCATCACATCCTCTATAAGTCCGATGGAGGAGATTAAAAGCGTTGGAGGAACAGATATTTTTACCGGATTTCCTTTTTCATCAAATCCTTTAAAGTCATTGAACATACTGTCTTTTCCAGAGATAAATGGAGTTTCGTAAATTTTAGCAAAATCGTAGCAGGCTTCAGCAGCCTTCTTTAATTGGTACAGTCTTTGTGGATCATTGGAACTACACCAGCAGAAATTATCAAGTAAAAATATTTTATCAATATCGATTCCTGTTGCAATCAAATTCCTGACAGCCGTATCGATACTTGCGCCTGCCATTTGATAACAGTCAATTTCACTGTAAGAAGGGTAAAGACCCTGAGTTATGCCAACAGCGCGGGGTGAATTAAATACCGGTCTCACGACAGAAGTCTCCCCATTAACTTTTCCTTTACCTTGGAGAGGCTTGATGACAGAATTAGCTTGGACCTCATGATCGTATTGCTTTGAAATAAAATCAAAACTGGTGACATTTAATCTTTCCATCATCGAAAGTAAGGTCTTGTTAAGATTTTTTTGTTGAACGATTATAGGTTCTTTGAAGGAAGATTTAATCGGAGTTGTTTTCATCGGACGGACTGGCAAACCGTCATGGAGAAATTTCATCTCAACATCCATAATGGTTTTTTTATGATAGTTGACGACGCAACGACCGCTGTCATTAAACTCACCAATGACAGTTGCTTCAACATCGCGACTAATCATCAACTCCGAAAATCTTTTCCATTTATTTTTCGGGATAGCGAGGGTCATTCTTTCTTGTGATTCAGAAACCCAAACTTTCCATGGTTCAAGTCCCGGATATTTGAGGGGTACTTTTTCCAAATTAACAAAACATCCATTTGACTCCTTAGCCATTTCGGCAACCGAACAGGAAATTCCACCAGCTCCGTTATCTGTAATACTGTTATAAAGTTTTTGGTCGCGAGCCTCTTTTACTACCGCGTCACTTAATTTTTTTTGAGTGATCGGGTCGCCAATTTGGACAGCTCCAGCCGGACTACCAGAAGATAGGGCTTCTGAAGAAAATGTTGCTCCATGAATTCCGTCCTGACCAACTCGTCCGCCGATGACAACGATATAATCACCAGGTTGGGCATTTTTTATGGCGGAAGATTTTATTGGAAGTAGCCCCATTGTTCCCACAAAGACCAATGGTTTACCCTGATAGTGATTATCAAAATATAAAAATCCCTGAGGGGTTGGGATACCGGAACAGTTACCGCCAGAATTAACACCGGCGACGACGCCATCCATTATTCGGCGAGGGGAAAGTAATGGTTGGACTTTTTTTTCATCACGGAAGAGAGGAGATTTTAAATTGGGATCAGCGAAACAAAATCCATAATAATTAACAATAGGTTTGGCTCCCATACTAAAACCTATGGTGTCCCTATTGACTCCAACTATTCCAGTTATTGCACCACCAAAAGGATCAAGGGCGGATG
>CAYIVY010000085.1:0-4980 GCA_964366945.1 uncultured Gammaproteobacteria bacterium | reverse complement strand
ATAAATAGAATACGCAAAAACGCGATCGCCAACAACCCAAACCCCAAAAACTCAAGGTACTGTGGCCAGAAGATAATCAATACATTAGTTTGTAGTGAGTAGTGAGTAGTTGGTAGCCGCCGGCCGTTAGCCCAGTATTGACTAAGACGTGGTCAAGTAATTTACCGTTGCTAGAACTAATCCAATCGGTGATTAGTTTTTTGAATACAGAATAATTCCTTCTCGTTTTATTTCGCTATAAATACTTAGTCGGCTTATTTTGTCAAACTGATCTTTCTTATAGCTGCGAATATCAAAACAAAATCTTGATCTAATCGAATCTGCGATTTTATCTAATTTATTTAATTTTTTTGAACCAATAACGGCCAAATCAATATCACTCCACGTTGAGGCATTTCCTCGGGCAAATGAGCCATATAAAATAATCCTATCAGGATTGACCATTTTAACCATTTTTTTAACAAATTGATTTAAAGGTTCTTTAATAGTTTTTCTATCCATAGATATATTGTTCGAGCCTGTTTAATTAAAGGCTCAACTTTCTTTTTATCAGAATAATATTGTCTACTTAAATCCTCATATCTAGTACGCATAAAAGCTCGAGTTATTTCTTTTGTATCTTTTATATCCAATTCATTAATTTTTAGTTTAGCTTGTTGTAAAAGCTGATCAATATCATGAGTTTTTCTTGGCAAAATATTAATTACTTCGATAATATAGGCTTTGATAATTTTCTCAACTGCCTGTTGCCAAAACATGATAGCGTACACATATCTCCTTGTTTTCCAAGTCATTTCAGCTACTTCTTTGTCTTCTTTGGCAATATTTAGCCATTCTTTAGTTTCTTTTTTCATGTCTATATTTTATCACAAAAATCAAACCAACGATCATCAACCCAAACCCCAGAAACTCCAGATATTGAGGCCAAAAAATTACAGTAATCAGTAATCGGTTATCAGTTGAATCAGTTCCGATTACTGAAAACTGATTACCGATCTTCCAACCATTACTCCAGTTATTGACTAAGACATGGTCAAGTAATTTTCCGTTTGAAAAAGCAATCCAGCCGGGGTTATAAGACTGATAATCTTCTCACACTTTTCTACCGTATTTTTCTTTGGAGAGTTTAACGATTTTATCTCGATTATCATTCTTCATAGCTGGCAGTGGTAAAGTAGTTACCGGAAAGGGAGCGCTGGTCATTCCATCAATTGACAACTTTAGAACGGCTTCAAATTTTCCTAAGGAAACCAAATCATTTTCAGTATAAATTTCCGCATACTCACGAGTCAGGACGTAAGCATCGCGAGCGCCAACAACAAAAGACATTAAAGTTCCAACATTGCCAAATATAGCCCTAGTAACCTCCTCGTCGAGCTGTTCAATATACTGATTAGCTAAGGTTAAGGACAGTCGGTACTTTCTTGCTTCCGATAAAATTTTTATAAAAGACTGGGTAGCAAAGTTTTGGAACTCATCAACATACAGGAAAAAATCTTTTCGATCGGATTCTTTGATAAAAGAACGGTTCATGGCCGCAAGTTGAATTTGGGTTATTAACATAGCACCAAGTAGAGCTGTATTATCCTCGCCTAATTTTCCCTGTGATAAATTTAGAATCAATATTTTTCCTTCATTCATAATTTGCTCCAGATCAATTGAAGATTTTGTTTTTCCAATAATATTTCTGATCATTTTTGAGGTAACAAACTGTCCGACTTTATTTTGGATTGGGGAGATGGCCTCAGCTTTTAGACGGTCGGGCATCTTAGCGTACTCTTTTTCCCAGAAATCCTTTAAAACCGGATCACGTAGTTCGCGAACAACCTTTTTTCGATATTCAGCGTTGGATAAAAGAGAAAGAATATCAACCAGTGTTGCCCCCGGAGATTCAAGAAGAGTAAGGATCACGTTTCGTAATATATATTCGAGGCGAGGTCCCCAACTGTCTTTGTAAAGTTTGTAAAAAATTGAGACGATGCCAGAGGCAACTAAATCTTTCTGCTGTTTGTTTTTAATCTCAAGGACGTTTAAAGAAAATGGTCTTTCTGTGTCAAAAGGTTCAAGGTAAACTACGTCGTTCATCCGTCTTTTAGGAATAAAATCTAAGATTGTTTCTGACAAATCTCCGTGTGGATCAATTATTCCGACTCCGCGATCTTTACGGATATCATCAATGGCCATATTGGCAATAAGAGTAGATTTACCAACACCAGTCTTTCCGATGATGTAGACATGTTTACGACGATCTTCAGTCTTTATTCCAAAAATTGTCTCCTTATTTTTGAATTCCGTTTTAGCAAAAAAATTAATATTTGTTTTTTGTTCATCGGTAGTTGAGTCTGGCACAACCGGTAGATTCTCGGGCGGTTCACCAAGTAAAGTTTTTCCCCAGGCCATGTTTTTAATTCCGGCCAGTAAAATCCCTGGTGGATGCCAAAGCGTAGCTAACTCCTGAGCATTAAGAATTTGTCCTTGATGTTCAAAGTAACTTATTTTTCTTAATTTGACCCTATTAATAAGAGATTTTTTAAAAAACATACTTTTTTTGAATACATATTGATTACCTTCACCAAGTGAAAAACTACCAAAGGTACCAGCAAGATTGGTTAGATATGGATATGGGTCAACTTGGTCAGTATTTGATCCAACAAGGAGCCGGATGGCTGCCTTGCCACCTTGAAAAGAAGCCTTTTTCATGATCAATAATTTTTGCGGATTTTGGCCATATTTATCTGCTGTTTCATCATAAGTCAGATGACGAGCAGCGGAGACAGCATTATCTGCCCAAGGAAAATATGATGGAGTGACGGCGATCTGGACTGCAAATTTGAAATGAGCCGATTGTTTAGAAAGAAAACCTAGAAGAGCTGATAGCGGATCAACATCCTTGAAATCAAAGTAAGTTTTTGTTGGTAAATATGTATAAGAATTTAAAGCGACTTCGCCAACCGCAAGTCTTTTTGATTTAAAAATTATATCCATCGGGTCAGCGGTTTTTTTAACAGTTGAGGTTGGAAAAGAGGAAGAGACAAGACTACTGATTAAAGTTTCCGAAGTTGACGGTGTAGTAACATAAAAATATAGTGTTTGGGATATTAAGTAAATTTCAAAAGCATAAGTTTTTGGATGTAAAAACCAGCGTTTCCAAAGTGGAATGTAAGAGGGAAGTAGTGAGGCAAAAATCTGAGTGCCCGATTCGATTGGGGTTTCGTCATCTTTAGGGTTTCTTATCTGTAAATGAGAAAGAGGAATCATATGTAAAATAATTGTAACATATAGACAATAAACAAATTATAGATAACCACTTGAATGCGGCCGTCTAAGAGTTGTATACTAATTCTATTTTTATGAAGGCTAAAAAAGAGAATGAAGAAAAAGAAGAAAGAAAATATAAACCAAATGAACTTAAACAATATGTCTTGGCGGCCATCGGGATTGGAGTAGTCTTAGGTGGAAGTATTTTCTTTACGCCTAATTTTCCAATAATCTTAGGCAGTATTTTAGGAATAATAGAAGAAATAAAAGGTATTAAAATTCCCAAGAAAAAAATTCAAAGAGTACTTAAGCAGTTGGAAAAAAAACAAGTCATTAAATTAGAAAGAAGGGGAAATGAGGTTTTTGTTACAGTCAAAAATATAGATGATGTATCAATATTAAAATATTCGCTAAAAGAAATTCTAAATCTTAAAAAGAAAAAGGATTGGAAGGGAAAATGGTTTATGGTGGTTTTTGATGTACCGGAACCAGAAAGAAAAAAACGAAATTATTTGAGAGGATTTTTGCGGGAAATTGGTTTTTATCCCTACAATCAAAGTGTCTACGTTTTTCCTTATGAGTGTGAAAAAGAGATAGGTTTAATAAAAAAAATAGTTGAAGGTGGAAAATATATAAATTACATTATTGCCGAAAAAATAGAACATGAAAAACAACTAAAAATTCACTTTGGTCTCGATAGTTGAAAGTTGCATAATTACTTTTTGTTTTGAGATTCTTTGACGCTGACGAGAATAACAAGAGGTTTACCGGAGCGGGTAATCAGTATTTTTTTCTGTCCGTAATAAACTTCATTTAATAGTTCGGCAAAGTTTTGTCTGGCATATTTGGCAGTCACACTTTTCATACTAATTTTTATTATATATTATTGAAAATAAAAATCAAATTATATACAATGTGTACATTTGATACATTACGTACCTATTGACAACTGTCATAATCTATGATATTTTTAATCTATTGATATGAAATATTTTCAATTTGACAATAAGACTTACTTCGTTAGGTAAACATCCAACACCGGTTGACTTACCTATAACGAGGTAAGGCAAAATCGGGTGGAAGGATGAGCTGAACCCTTCTTAAATATCGTAAGATTAAGCGGATTTCTGTCGAGGTTGTGAAGCGATTGGGCGGGAAAATCCTACGCAAGGCCCTTAAACAACCAGCCCGATTTATTTTATTAAGCTATTGAGAGCGGTAGTGACTGAAACAAGCCGCTACGCAGGGCTAAGGTGGCTTTTGTCCTATCGATGAGATAGGATGCTGACGGCAAGTGCTGAGGCAAAACAGGAGCGCTGGGGACCAATCTATGGGTTGCACGACCCAAAATCGGCAACTACTGCGGAGGTTCCATCACTTGGAAGAGTAGGTTGAGAGGAGAGGAGAAGTCCTCTAATCAAAACAGATTTTCCCTGCCGCTTTTAATAGCTTACGTTTATATTTAAGTAACAACTCTCATGCGGCCGCATGAGAGTTGTTACTATCTTAGAATTTTAAGGTTTATAAAAAAATTTATGAAAAAAGATGTAATAAAAAAAGCCGAAAAACAAGAAAAAGAATTATTTTTAAAATGCGATTGTGGTTGTGGACAGCAATTATTAATAATTAAAGTAGGGGATTATCGATGTGAAATAAATACCAGAATTGGTAAGAGTTCACGGTCTTTGACACGAAGCTTGTAAAAGTAAATTTCTTGTCTGC
>CAYIVY010000084.1:0-4996 GCA_964366945.1 uncultured Gammaproteobacteria bacterium | reverse complement strand
TCCCTAATATGCTTATCAAACCAAAAGCAGGACAGGCGGCACGGATAAAAGTAGTTGGAATTGGTGGAGGAGGCGGTAATGCGCTATCTTCCATGATTGCCGAAGGCGGCATTGCGGGCGTCGAATTCATTGCGGTCAATACCGATGCCCAAGCTCTTCTGCATAATAAAGCCGCGATCAAGATTCAAATTGGTGAAAATTTTACCAAAGGACTGGGATCAGGGGGAGATCCTGAGGTGGGAAAGCAGGCGGCTGAGGAGTCAAGAGAAAGAATAAAAGAGGAACTAACGGACGCGGACATGATATTTATCACCTGTGGTGAAGGAGGGGGTACGGGCACTGGCGCGGCTCCCATCATCGCCGATATTGCCAAAGAGATGGGAATTTTAACGGTTGCGGTAGTGACAAAGCCTTTTGAGTTTGAAGGATCAAAGCGCAAGTTCACAGCTGATGAAGGTACCATGCGCCTTAAAGATAACGTAGACACGCTCATTGTGGTCCCCAACCAACGCATACTTCAGGTTGTGGACAAAAAGACCCCCATACTTGAAGCATTCAAAAGAATTGATTCAGTCTTACATCAAGGAGTTAAAGGTATTGCCGAGCTCATAACTGTTCCAGGACTTATCAATGTTGACTTTGCAGACGTACGTACGATCATGAGTAACGCAGGAACTGCCCTTATGGGAATTGGCATTGGGAGCGGTGATAAAAGAGCTTTGGCCGCCATAAAGCAGGCTATTTCATCACCTCTTCTTGACGCATCTATTGAAGGGGCTCGGGGGGTTCTTCTCAATATTGTAGGTGGACCCGATCTTACCATGAATGAAATAGATGAGGCCGCCTCAATCATCACAAAGACTGTCGATCCAGATGCCGATATCATTTTTGGAGCAGTTATCGATGAAAAGATGATGGATTCGGTTAAAGTTACTCTTATTGCTACCAAATTTGACGACCAACGAGTCAAATTATTCAGATTTAAAAAGGATGAAGCACTTTCTTCATTTACCAAATCCACTCGCGAGACTGCCACGCTCAATGAAAAAACCTTGGTGGATGATACCTCCCCGAAGATAGATATAGCAGATGATGAAGAGCTTCTTGAAGAAAGCGACACCTTTGATGTCCCTGCATTTTTAAGAAAAAAATAACTATATAAAAATATGGCAATAGATACGTCCTGGAAAGGAAATAAAAATACAATACTTGGAATGATATCATTGTTACCAATGTATTTAACGTATATTTTTATTAAGGACTACTATACGCCCTATATGATAAAAAATCAGCCCGTTCTATATTTTATTCTCATTTACATATTGATAGCGGGTGCTATCGGCTATTTTAGTACAAGATTATATAAAAAGAAAATATCAACTGATAGTAAAATATTAAAAATAATAGTTTATTTAAATATTGTTGCCTGGGTTATTCCTATTTTAGGTGTTTTTATTGCCACAACGTCCTTCGGTTTGAGAGAAAAATTTACTCAAAAAAATAAGCATCTGATTATTACATCAATCGGACTTATTTTTAGTATTATTAATTTTATGTTAGGTGCATTTAAAATATAATCGGGTATTTGAAATCTTATTAGGATAAAAAAGATTGAGCGGATTGGTATGGGTAGAAGTACCCGTTACAGAATTCTTCAAGCCCCGCGCCATGTTTTTGATATTTAGCTAAAATGATCTATTAAATCTTTCTGAGAAGGTCTTCAAAGAAAGATTTAAAGCTTTTATCATTAGTTAACTTACTTAAATCTAAATCTAAAGCAATTTTTTCATATAATTCTTTTGGTGTAATAGTAATGTCTTTATTGTATATATCGATGATCTTTTTTAACCTTTCTTTAGGTTTTAATTCGTTAAATGGCAAAGGTTTCTCAAAGGGGAGATTAAGCACGTGTTTAATTGAATTTTCTTCACTTATAAACCATTGTTCAAGCTCAGGCTTTGGAAAAGCAAATACGTTTTTTGCATTAGGATTGATTTTATCACCAAATTTTTTGACTAATCGTTTTATAGCTGAAGCCTTTACTCTCGCTCTTCTAATATTATTATCGGTGTCTGATGCAAAAATACATAGATCACATTTTTTAATTCTATGAAAAAGAAAAACCGCTTGTTTTATTGCTCCATCTATACTACCATCCGCAGGAAATAGTGCAAAGTTAATTTTTACATTTGAGAATTGAGTATCTGTTTGAATAATCTTAACAATTATTGCAATGAGAGGTTTTTCATCATAATCGCCTTCATAGAGTATTCCTATGAGCATATAAATTAATTAAGGGTTATTAACATTAAGATAGTCTGTTATTTTTCCTCCATGTTCGAGTAGTTCTTTTATATCAAGTATTTGTTTAGTTTCACTTAATAATTCAAAAGTCGTACCATGCTCTTGACTTTTTTCAACAAAAAGAATTTTTGCAGGAGGTAATCTATTAATCACGAGCGGACTATGAGTCGTAAATATGATTTGCATGCTTTTTATATTTGATATTGTGTCCAAATGATCAATTAGATCATTAATTCTTTTTGGATGAATACCATTCTCTATCTCCTCAATAATAATTGTAGAATGATCAGGCATATTTAATGCGCTGGCAATTAAATAAAGGGTGCGAATGTCTCCAGCTGATATTGACTGCATTGAAAGGTTGTCCTTAAGATTAATTTCTTCAAGTACAATTAAAAATCTACCTTTTATTGATGGGTCTGTCGTACTTTGCGCCTGGATTTCAGTAAAAGAAGTAAAATAAGGCATTAATTTTTTAATTATTGCCAAAAATTTATTATACGCTTCGGGATTATTATGACGTAGATTTACCAGAATATCTGCCAAATTATTACTTGCAAGATCTTCAACACCTATGCCAAGAGAGTCAATGTTACTTAATTCTTTAAATTCAGGAATTGATGTGTTAACAAATATTTCCTTAACAATATCAGTATCAGGATTTTTGAATAAGGCTATTCCTAACTTATCTTGATCAACGGCTAAAGGGATTGCGCTACCATTTTTGTCCTTTATTTCATTTTTTTGTCTTGTATAAATTACTTCCATATTTTGGCCAACTACTTTAACTAATTTTTCATTAGTAACCGTTAAAATAGGAGGTTTTATAGTGCCGTTCATTAAACCAATTCTTACCGATAATAAATAGGTTTCTTCTTTCGATGATTCAACTAAGATATCAATACCAAATTCCGTATTCGTATCGGTAAAGTTAAATAATTCATTAGGGATTAAGCTTATTCTTTTTTGAGCCTCTGACGTTGTATTTGCTTGCACGAGTGATTTTACGAATCTTATTGATTGAATTAAATTAGTTTTTCCAACAGCGTTTTTGCCCACGATAGCACCAAATGACGGTAATTTAGCTACATTCTTTTTTATACTTTTAAAATTGTTTAAGGTTACACTTTTTATCATAGGCAAATCATCTCATCTAATGACATTAGTATACATATTATAATCTATGGAAAGCAAGAATATGGTTCGTTGCAATCTTAAACCTCTTTTGCTACAATAAATACTATTCTTATGTTTACTCCCGTACCCTCAAATCCCGATTTTCCTGAACTTGAAAGGCAATTACTTGACCATTGGTATAAAGATGGAATCGTGGGTAAGTATCTTCATAAAAATAAAGATGCAAAAAAAACCTTTTCCTTTCTTGACGGCCCTATAACCGCAAATAATCCCATGGGTGCCCATCATGCATGGGGCCGGACCTATAAAGATCTGTGGCCTCGCTTTTTTAATCTTTTAGGGTACCGTCAGCGTTTTCAAAATGGTTTTGACTGTCAGGGACTTTGGGTTGAGGTAGAAGTCGAGAAAGAGTTAGGTTTGCATACAAAAAAAGATATTGAAAATTTAGTACCCTATGACCCGACTTCGCCAAACGGCTCCGTCGAGGCAAGTAAAAAAGCATCTGTTGCCAAGTTTGTACAACTTTGCAAAGATAGGGTTTTAAAGTTTTCAGGAATTCAGACTGAACAATCAAAAAGACTTGGCTATTTTGCCGATTGGGAGCATTCATACTTCACCATGAGCGATGCAAATAATTACATGATTTGGCATTTTTTGAAGACGTGTTTTGAAAATGGATGGATTTATAAGGGTCATGAATCGGTCCCTTGGTGTCCCCGTTGCGAAACCGCCATCTCCCAACATGAGATGTTAACCGAGGATTATAAAGAAGTTATACATGAATCTGTTTATTTGGAGTTTCCGATTGTAGGGAAAAAAGATGAATATTTACTCGTATGGACAACTACACCATGGACGATTGTAGCCAATATCACGGTTGCAGTCGATGAAAAAATTGAATATTCCTTGGTTCAGGGAGCAACGGGTTTATTTTTTTGGGTGGCAAAAGACTTAGTTAAGGAAGTTTTTAAAAAAGATTATAAAAAAATTGTTAAAACAGTGTGGGGAAAAGAATTAGTGGGTTTAAAATACGAAGGGCCTTTTGATCATCTTTCCGCCGTTTCAAAAGTGGCAAAAGAAAATCGCAAAACATTCCATACGGTTATTCCGACAGATCCTCTCATCATGCCTATTTCCACCACCGAAGGCACGGGCATGGTTCATACTGCGGTGAGTGCGGGGACTGAAGATTTTCACCTGGGAAAAAAATATGGTCTTCCTATGATTCCGGTAATCGAAGATGATGCTTCTTATCTACCTGGTTTAGGAGAGTTTTCAGGTAAAAATGCAAAGAAACACCCCGAACTTATTATTGATTTTTTAAAAACACACAAAAGTGGAGAATTTTTATTTAATACTTTACGTTATAAACATCGTTATCCCGCGTGTTGGAGGTGTAAGACCGAACTGGTGTGGAAGGTGGCTGATGAGTGGTACATCGCGATGGACTTAAAATCGAAAGTGGAAAATGGGAAATCGAAGATGGAAAACTTGACATTAAGGGAAAGAATGATTGGTGTTGCAAAGCAGATTAAATGGATGCCGGAGTTTGGAC
>CAYIVY010000083.1:0-5095 GCA_964366945.1 uncultured Gammaproteobacteria bacterium | reverse complement strand
TCAATTTTTTTTCTGAAATCCGGCCAGGGAATTTTTTTTATTTTTCCTTTGCCAAAGATAGAGACGATAGTTTTAGCTATTTCCAGAATTGAGTAATGTTCCCGATGAACAGCAAAATAGGAATCTCCATAAATATTGTCTAAGAAAATAGATTTATATAATAATTCGCACACATCTTCGACATACATAACATTTCTTGTTTGCTCCCCATTTCCATAAATGGGAATTTCTTTATTGCGAAATGCACAATTAATAAAATAATTAATAAAACCAAAATCAGGCGAACTTTTGCCGTACGGACCGTAAATATTGGAAAATCGAAGCGAAACAGTTTTTAAACCATAGACTTTGTGATAAATATAACAGTATTTTTCTGCAACTCCTTTATTTGCAGAATAGATATCTAAAGGTTTTTCTCCATGTTTTTCGTCAACGGTTTCCCCAACTGCTTTTCCGATAAGCGTGCTACTTGAAACATAGACGAACTTTGTACTTGGGTTATGATCTTTGACTGCTTCCAAGACCGTAAGATTTCCCAAACAGTTAATCTCGGCGTCGACCAAAGGATTTTTAAGAGAAAGTGGATGAGAGGTTTGGGCAGCGCAGTTAATAATAGCCTGCTGGTTTTTGACAACCTTAGCCATGAGTAATCTATTTCTTATATCACCTTTAACAAAGGTGATCTTATTCAAAACATCCTTAAGATTATCGAGACTACTTTTGAATACAGGATCTAACGAGTCAACAACCGTAAGATGATACTTACTTTTTTGAAGGAATGTCCTTACTAAATTGGTACCGATAAAACCTGCCCCTCCAAGAATTAGAATATTCATATAAAGTATTCGATTGTATTTCTTATCCCGTCTCTAAGAGATATTGTAGCAGACCAGCTTCCATCTTTCTTGAAATTTGAACTATCAGCGATAAAACTACGATATTCGATAGGGGAAGTATCCTTTGGAAAAGGAGCAAAAACAATATTGACTTTTTTTCTAGCTATTTTGGCCACTTCCTCTTTGATAATTGTAGCCATCTCTAAAATAGTGTGACCAATACCAGTCCCGATGGTATAATAATTTCCTTTTGTTTTTTTGATATTTGCACTAGCAAGTAAGAAAGCGCTGACAACATCATCAACATGAAGGTAGTCGCGTATAAAATTGCCGTCTCCATAGATGACAATAGATTCTCCCCGCAACGCTTTTTTTATCATCATATTCACGATTCCGCGATCCGGTCTACTACTTGTTGGACCTGGGCCATAGATATTTGCCAGTCGCAAAATAACAGAACGTTTATTGAGTTGATTACTGTAGAATTGAAGATATTTTTCAGCAGCCAGTTTATTTATGTCATAGATGGTAATTGGCAAATCTTTTACATTTCCATTGATCGAGTTCCTATCAGTAAAACCAGTTTCAGTTGCAGCTCCTGCAAAAATGATATCAGGAGAAAAATGATAATTTTGACATGTTTCAATCAAATCTACTATTGGCATGAGATTTGTTTTGAGATCTTTTGATGGATATGTATTTGCATATTGAGAACTGGTTTGAGCGGCAAAGTGGTAAATGATATCGATGTTTTTTAGAATATTTTTCCATACCCCTTTTTTTGTAATATCTGCTTGAATGTGGATTATATTTTTTTCCGATTGGCCACCTATCCGAGACAATAAAAAAAGACGGTTGGTATTTTTTAATTTATTTACAATAGAAGATCCGATGTAACCGTTTGCTCCTGTGAAAAGAATGTTTTTTCTGATCATTCAATAGTGACCTTGGGAAAATAAATAATAAATTTTCCACCTTTTTTTCGATACTCAACTTCTTTTGCAAAAATCTCCTTTTTATGATTGTAGGCAAAAAGCACAACGTATCGTGGCTTATCATCAAGAAAATATTGATAGGATTTGACCGGAATACCAGAACCAGGCGCAAAAAGACCAATTTTTGAAGGAGTTGTATCTGAAGTATATTCAATGAGGGCTGGACCAATTCCTGCATAATTAAGTAAAGTTGTACTTTTTGAGGTGGCCGCATACCCGGCAATAGTATGTCCTTGAGATTTGAGCTTTTTTAATAGTCTGATTAAATCAGAACAAACTGTATCAATTTTTTTCTTAAAGCTTAAATATCCCTCCAACTCATGAAGTTTAAGTTTTTCTTCATGATCAATGTATTTTTTTACCGAAGTTGAAACTTTATTTTTAGTAATCTTTTTTAGATAGTACCTCATTGATCCGCCGTGTACGTCCTGATGTTTCATATCTACAAGTTCTAGCCCATGTTTTTTAGCAAGATTTGAAACAGAAAGTCCTGAATAATAGTAAACATGTTCGTCATAAATTTGATCAAATGAATTACTTTTTACGATATCATATATGTATGGTTCCTCGAAGAAAAAATATCCATCATCAGAAAGAAGTTCTGCTACCCCTTCAAAGACTGAATTTATATTTTCAATATGACAAATAACATTAGAACCGCAAATAATATCTGCCTTACCGTATTTTTTATTTATATCTAGAGCGGTTTTTTTATTGAAGAATACTGATGAAACATTTACTCCAAATTTTTTTGAGACTTCAGCGACGTTTACTGAGGGTTCAATACCTAAATGTCTTATGCCTGCATTTGCAATATGCTTAATCATAATTCCATCATTTGAGCCAATCTCAACCACAAATGGTTTTTTTTTGTTATCAATTAGTTTTATAATATGGTTAGCCAACTTCTTAAAATGCTTTTCCATTCCTTTGGATGTTGAAGAAAAAAATTGGTAGTGATCGTGAAACATTTTTTCCGGAGGAACAGTCTCTCCAAGCTGTACCATATAACATTTTGGACAGAACGCAATTTTTAGGGTAAAAACAAATTCTTTTGAAGAAGGTTTTTTTACAAAACCGTTAGCAATAGGCATTTTACCGAAAGAAATAATCTGTTGAGTATTAGAATTGCAAATTCTACATTGTTTCATATTCAAAATATTGAGATTAACGTTTTATTATACAATAAGATTAACTTTATTATGTATATTGGTATATTGTTTCCCACAAGAACATTGAGATAAGCCCTTTTTAAATTCAAACTTTTTGGTGCATATGCAGACATGACCATGGATAGTCGCGGGGTTGCCATACACCAATGCAAAATCAGGAACATCTTTTGTCACTACTGCGCCTGCTCCAATAAGTGCGTATTGTCCAATAATAATTTTTGGGAGTACTGTAGCATTTGCTCCAATTGTGCACCCTTTTTTAAGTAAGACTTTATCCCTTACCCAGTTTTTATTTTTACTGCGGGGATATAGGTCATTTGTAAATGTGGCAGATGGTCCAATCATTACATCATCTTCAATAGTAATATCGTCCCAGAGGTATACACCGCTTTTAATAGTGACATTGTTGCCTATTATAACTTTATTTTCAATAAAGCAATGGTCACAGATATTTGCATTTATTCCTATTTTGGCGCCCGGGAGAATATGAACAAAAGCCCAAACATGTGATCCTTCCCCAATAGATTTTGTTTCAACAATTGCCTGCGGATGGATATATATATTTTCCATACTCATATTAACTTATAAGGAATACAATCACTTAGATTCCATTCATCGTTAGCATAATTAACAAGAGAAGCTTTAGAAGAAATACTTCTGAAAGCATGGGCAATATACGGGCCGATAGACAACCGAATATATTTATTATCATTACTGTCTAAAATTAATTTTTTTTGTTCACCTGTCTGTACATCTTTTATCATTACTTCAAGTTTTCCTACTATTATGCCAAACCATTCCCGCCAATGCTTATGATAATGATTGCCTCTTATGACACCCTTCTTGTTAAAGGTAACAAAATAGATTTGACCGAACTTATTATCTTTTTTTTTGAGATCAGAATTTTTCAGGAAAACGACGAGTTGTCCTCGTTCATCGTCATATTTCTTAAAATATTCAATTTGGTAGTCCATAATTACTGGCGTGAAATATATTTCTTTTCAGTTAAATTATAATGGATAATTGCAGAAATGCTTGAGTATGCTGAGAGCCAACATGCAATAGGATGAAAAAGCCATATCGGGTCTTTATCCTGAATTAGTCCGTAAATACTTTTAAAAATTGGAAAAATAAAACTTAAAGCATAAAATGGCCAAAAGGTAATTCTCAACTGTTGATAGTGAGTCAATTTATTAATACGGTATAATACACCATAATCTTTCTTTGATATTGCATTTTGAGTAGCCCAACGCTGTTTCTTTATAAAATGAGATAAGTCACGTATTGTATTATGATAGACAGAGATAGAATGTATATACGCGATCATTTTCCCGCTGTCAATAAGATCAATAATTGGTTTACAATCATCGAAAAAATCTTCAGATTTTCTTCTATACTTTTTGCGAATAGTGAATCCTTGAGCAAAAGCAATCATAGGCCTAGTTTTATTTGATAAGTAATCGTAGAGATCATAAACTGAGTTACTTTCTAATGTTTTATATATGTGGTGAAATGTGCGCGCATTTGCCGCATAACCATAGACAAAATGATTAAACGGGTCAGTGAAGATATTATGATATTTGGAAAATATGCTATAGTTTGATTCACTATCGTGTTTTGGAAAAGCGGCAAATATTTTGTCATCATCAAACACCTTAGCAATTGCTATTAAAGCGTTTTTATCGTTATAAAAGTTGTCAAGTGCGAGGACCATAATAAGATCATTTTTGGCCTTATTCATACCTAGGCTAATACCAGGTTCAGCTAGACGGTATGGATTATTTATTACCTTTACTCCGTACTTTTTTAACACCTGAACTGTATTATCAGTCGAACCGCCATCTACTGCTAAGATTTCTAAACGATTCTTTGGATACAGTTGCTTATTAAGTGAAGCAAAAAACTTTGATATATCAGGTTCACTATTTAATGTAGGAATAACTATTGATATTGAAGGGAGATAATTTTTTTCTAATTTAGGATTATTCATTTTTAGTTATTGTGACGATGGAAACGAGGGGTTGGGATATAAAGTTCATAAAGTTGGTCAAGTTGACAATTTACTTACTAAGTACGACTGGATATATTCAAA
>CAYIVY010000082.1:0-5097 GCA_964366945.1 uncultured Gammaproteobacteria bacterium | reverse complement strand
CCGTAGCTCAGTTGGCTAGAGCGTTGCATTCACATTGCAAAGGTCAGAGGTTCGAGCCCCCTCGGATCCACTCAATAATAAATAGAGCGTCCCGCTAAGCGGGAAGGCTAAAGATTCAAATCCTTTAGCGACCAGTTAGCTTTCTTTTGAACAAATAGGTAATGCCTCCTAAAATTATTGATGTTACTGTTGGCCAAATATAGTTCAAAATATTTAGTGATTTTTTAGATTTGCTTTTTGCTTCTGGTCGTTTAATTGCTTTAATAGTTGGGGAAACCAATTCCTTTTCATTTGATGACACTCCTAAAACAGAAGGGGGGGATTCCTTTGACATAGGAATTTCGTTATTTGATGATGTTAAATTTGTTGATTGCAAAATTGATGCTTGCCCCTCGAAGCCCGTAGGGCGAAGTGGGGTTGGAGTTGCTGTGGGCATTGGAGTAGGTAAAGGTGTCAATGTAGGAGTTATTATTGTTGGAGTAACTGTAGGTGATGGAAATATCGAAAAAGCTGTTTGACTGCTATATAGTATATTATAGTTATCTATTTGAGATGACGGAGGTGATTTGGTAATCTCACCATAAATCTTTTCCCAAATATCATTATTTTCTGAAATCTGGCCAATTATTATTTCATACTTACCCTGATCTGTTCCTTGAACTTTAAGAGAATAGCTACCTGACTGCGCATTTTGAATAAAAATAATTCCTTCGTCCTCAATATATGTATTATTTTCAAATTCTACCTTCATCGTCGCCGGAGATTTGATCATAAAAATTAACGAAGAGGAAATTTTAGTTAGCTGCCCTTCAATAATTTGACCTTCACTAAAGCTAATACTTAATAGCCCTAATATTTTTTTTATTGCTTCTTTTTTGGAAATAATTTCTCCATGGTCAAAATGCAATTTTTCCGAATCAGTATCTTGGGCAGCACTTTTGCTTAAAATCGTATAGTCTCCAAAATCAAAATACGATTCTTTAGGTTTTCCGTCTGGATAATTTCCTAATAATTTATCAACAATATTTTGAGGCTCAACTATATAACCAGCTGGGGTATTTTTATCTTTTTCTCCGTAAATTGCCGTGAATAAAGGAAAAATGTTAGAAAAATTTTGATTGTAAGTGTTTAAAAAACTATTTTTAACTATTAAATTACTAATTGGAATTTCATTGCCCAGAGAATCCTTCAAAAAATTAAAGGTTGGAAATAGGTCTTTAGCAACAGGAAATTTATTGGTGATAGTCACCTTGTCACTTTCTATAGTTGATTTGTTTAAAACTAAAATAGTTTTTTCCGCCAGCCATAAAAAAGTATTATCACGATCAATCTCTCCTGCTTCCAATGGTTTATAAAATTGCACCGTTCCAAAATGTGGCGATCCAACCGAAATGATCTTGTCTACTTTATCAGAATTTTTTTGGGTAAAGATTCTTGCAATAAGACCACCTAAAGAGTGACCGACTAAATTAACTTTCTGATCTGGTTTATTATTCCAAATTTTTGTCTGAAGATAGCTATTTAAGTCAATAGTGGTTTTTTCAATTGATTGACGCCAGTCATAAGGAAACAAAAACAGGTTAGCATTTTGTTGATAGCCAATATTTTTTAATGTATCTATTAAACCATCATATTCTTTTACAAAATTTTGCAACTTCCAAACAGAATAATCAACGGTTTTATTGTGTAAAATTGCATCGCGATTCCATGAAGCCATAAACCCGGGAATAATAATTATGGGTATTTTTTCTGGAACTGGGGTGGGAGAGGGTGTTGGCAACAAACATGCTTGACCTGTGCAAGCTAAATTTAATCTCCACCGAGAATCGCTTCCTAAACCTGAGTAATACAACTTCAAACCTCCGTTATCACTAAAAATTGACGGAAAAATCAGGTGTTTCTGATCATAGTTTTGGTTTGGCGATATTAAATAACCTTGATCTTCAAAAATAGAATCACAAGACAAAGGTAAAATTGTTTTTGCTATCTGAACTCCGCTACTATCTGAGTGGTGAGTAAACAAGTAAAGATCATTATTTTCACTATAAGCAAATGGTCCATCTCCACCATAAAGAAATGCTTTATCTCCAGGACATCTGGTCCAAGTGACCAAATCATCCGAGTAAGCTAATTTAATTTTAAAGCCGTCGTTGCCCCAAGCTCCAAAAAATAAGTAAGTACGATTGCCTTGTTTAAATGGATGCCCGGCAAAAACACCATTTTTTTCTGAATAATTATTAATATCAGGAGTAATCACCGGAACCAAACTTAATGAACAATTAAAATTAAAGTCGCAGATGCTAGAATAAATTTTATAAATATTATTATTATCAAACTGTGTCACAAATAGGATATATCCTGTTTGAGTTTTTAAAATTCTTGGGTTTGAAAGTTCAACCCCTGTATGTAATATTTCTTTTTTCATCTGCCAATCAACTCCATTGACTGATTCAAAATATGCTAAAGAATAGACTCCATCATTTCTTTTTGCAGTAAAGATTCCTTTATATGTATCAGCCTCCTTAAAAATATTTGCCTGAAGTTGACTGGTGTAATCATTAGAATAAGAAACTGGTAGGGGATTGTTTGTAGACTTTATAAACTCAAAAGCAGAGATATACTGGGCTAAAAAAAGATAGGTAAATAAAATTAAAACAAGTTTAAAAATATTTTTGAACATATTTTTTATAACCTTATGAACTTTATAGACTTTATAAACTAATTAGTCCATCGCTTATAACCTACAAAGTCGTACTTATGGAGCGTTGAATCAAGAAGTTTTTCTTGATAGATACCCGATTTTTATGAAGCCAAGCCAAAGTATAAAACCTATGATATTTTGAGTCATCGTTAACCAAGTAGGAGTAATTTTGCAAGCAGAACAAAATAATAAAAAATAATAAAAAGAAAATAAATAAAAACTAATTAAAATGATCAAAAATAAATAATTTTTTGGTCTAACAAGAATTAGAAAGGGGATAATCCAAGTAAAATATTGAATTGAAAAATTGGTTGTGAAAACAAAAAAGAAAAATAGCAATTCAAGAATATTCTGTATTAAGTCATTTTTTTTATTATAGTAAGAGTAACAAAAAAAACAAGTTAAAAATATTAGAGTCGTTAGTTTCTGGAAAAGAATCCTTTGTTTTCCTAGTAAGTCAAATAAACCCCATATACCCCATAAACCTTGATAGTAGGCTAAAGTTTCAGTAATACTAATTAAAGAACTTTTGAATAAAAATACGTAAATTAGGCTAAATATAACTGGAAAAGCAATAACCAAGATTAATAATTTTTTATTCTTTATCTTCCGTGCAATGATGACAAAAAACAAAGCTGGCCAGGTTTTTGTAAGAATAGCAAAAGAAAAACTTAAAACTGCTCCAAATTCTTTCTTTACTTTTAATAAATAAATGGTCAAAAGAATAAAAAATATTGGAATAACGTCAAACTGCCCGTGCAAAGTCGCGATTAATATTGTCACTGGGTTAATCGCGTATAAATAAGTCGTTTTCAAATTTTTTTTGGAAAGTTGGTAAACTAAGCAGAGAATTCCAAGATCAAAGACGATGTTTATAATTTTGATGACAATTATTGGGTCAATAGCAAAACTTTTTAAATAAAATGCAAAAGCTTCAAGATAAAGAAAAAATGGTAAGTACGGATGATGAAGATTGGCTACTTCGGGATAGATATTAATTCCCTTTAAAGTCAATTCACCAACTTGAAGATAGGACTGAAGATCGTAATTATTGACATTACGAAATAAATAAAGACAGATTAATCGAATAACTAAAGCAGCTATAAATATTTTTTTCATTGTACGGGTCGGGTAATCCGACCCTTTCTTTTTATAACTTTACAGACTATTATTCAGTCGGTTATAACCTACAAAACCATTAGTTTATACTGTTATATGGCTATAACGTTCTCGATATACCAACTAAAAAGACTGTGTATAATATAGCCATGGGAAGCAAGAAATTACTTTCTGTTTTAATGATTACGAAAAATGCAGATGAGGTTTTGGAGAAGTCATTAGCTTCAATTAAAAAGATTGCCGATGAAATAATTATTGTTGACAGTAAATCTACTGACAGAACCGTAGAGATTGCTAAAAATTACCTGGCCAAAGTTTATGTAAAGGAATTCTCTGATATTGGGAAGCAGCGAATATTTGGCTTATCAAAGGCAACAAGTAAGTGGGTTTTGATTTTAGACTCTGATGAGATCGTTTCAGAAAGATTAATGAAGGAAATTAAATTAAAGATTGAAAACACTCGAATAAAAATTAATGGTTACTATATTCCCTACCAAAATTTTTTTCTAAATAAACCTCTTCAATTTGGCGGTGAAGATTATAAGATGCTTCGACTTTTTCGACGAATTAAATTATATATCGAACCATCACTCGTTCATAATAAAATTAATCTTAAGGATAAAAAAATTGGTTATTTAAAGGGAAAAATATTTCACCATTCCTACCGATCATACTTCCAAATGATTAATAAATTTACAGATTATGGAATTAGAATGGGAAAAGAAAAATATTTAAACAGAG
Organism: uncultured Gammaproteobacteria bacterium; assembly: GCA_964366945.1. Lineage (GTDB taxonomy): Bacteria > Patescibacteriota > Microgenomatia > UBA1406 > GWC2-37-13 > GWC2-37-13. The sequence continues at coordinate 536 of CAYIVY010000082.1, read as the reverse complement.
AAAAATCTTCTTTCAAAAAAATTTTTTTATATCCTATTCATATGTTTTGGGCAAGATTCATAAAAGATAAGGGATATAAGGATGGATTGTTCAGGATACCGTTGGATTTAGGATTTGCGTATATGGAATTTGTAATGTATTTTTTATTATTTTTTTATTCTGTTCACCCCAAGGGTGTACGAGGCTAAACCTATATGAAAATTGGTTTTATATTTGTCTTATACAAAACTCCCCAGTCGGAAATTAAAAGATTAAAAAACGAAGTCAAAAATTTAAAATTTGAAAATTATCAAATTTATTTTATTTAGTGTTTAAAAACAAAAAAATGCGATAATTAGCACTTGCAGAATATATTAGGTTTAGTAAATCACTATAAGAGTGACTGTAGTTTCCAACATTATTTGCAGTAATTAACCACAGTAGATTGGAAGTTACTCACTACTTTTTTCCTTATTAGATATAATTTTTAGTAAAATAGTTTGTTAAATAAATTGAAAGAAGATTTCTAATAATTATATAAATATGAAAGTTTATAT
>CAYIVY010000081.1:0-5098 GCA_964366945.1 uncultured Gammaproteobacteria bacterium | reverse complement strand
GAAGTTTATTATTTCGGCAAAGATCTAACCTCTAACCGTGAGGAAATATTAGAAAAAGTCAATTTTTCGTCAACTTATACTCAACTTCCTGGGCTTCTTACGGTTGGGGAAAATTTAAATTTTATTTCTTATCTTTATGATATTGAAAACAGAAAACAACGGATAAATAAAATTGTTGAAATTTTTAGATTAAAAAAATTATTAAAAGAACAGATGAAAGATCTGTCTTCAGGTCAGTTAACGCGAGTTAACTTAGCCAAAGCTTTTATTAATTACCCCAAGATTCTATTACTTGATGAGCCAACTGCCTCGCTTGATCCAGAAACGGCCAACTACATAAGAAATTTTTTGATTAATGAACGAAAAAAATTTAATATTTCAATCATTTGGACCTCTCATAACATGGCTGAAGTCGAAGATGTTTGCGACCGGGTGATTTTTATTAACGATGGCAAAATAATCGCTGATAATACCCCTGAAAAACTAGCAAAAACAATTGAGATTTGTCATGTTGAGCTCAACATTCCCGATGGTTTAAAAAGAACTATAGAGATTTGCCAAAACCAAAAGGCAATCTATAAATTAGTAGGGAGGAACATTGTTGTTGACCTAAAGGAAAAAGAAATCCCTGAGTTTTTGAGGATGTTAATGGATAAAGGGGTTAATTATGACCAAATCAGTATCGATAAACCCAGCCTTGAAGATTATTTTTTGCAAGTTGCTAAAAAAAGCTAACAATATGAAAGCTCACAGAATTTACGCACTTATTTTACGTTTTATTTATTTATTTAGACATAGTTATGATCGAATTACTGATGCATTTTATTGGCCGGTGATTGATCTAACGATCTGGGGCTTGACCAGTTCTTTTTTCATGGCTTTTGCTCCAAACGCTCCGCAAATTATTCTAATTGTTTTATCCGGTCAAATGTTTTGGTTAATTGTCTGGCGGGCTCAATATGAAATTACAGTTAATTTATTGGAAGAATTATGGAATAAAAATTTGATTAACATCTTTGTTTCTCCGATAAAGTTTTCCGAGTGGATAATATCATATATCATCGTTGGGATTATTAAAGTAGCCTTTAGCTTTCCTTTTGCTATGTTGGTAGCCTACCTTTTATATAAGATAAAGATAGTTTTTTTTGGTTGGTATTTTATCCCCATTATTTTTTTACTATTTATGACCGGCTGGTGGGTAGGATTTTTTGTCGCGGGTATGATATTGAGATTCGGTACTAAGATTCAGACTTTAGCCTGGACATTTGTCTGGGCCATTGGCCCTTTTGCCGCTATTTATTATCCAGTTTCAACACTTCCGGGTTGGGCACAAAAGATTGCTTTATTTGTTCCTGCCAGTTACGTTTTTGAAGGCGCTCGGGAAATAATCTATAACGGTTATACCGACCCTTCTAAATTTTATGTCAGCTTTACTATTAATTTAATTTATCTGATTTTATCGATCGTCTTTCTTTATTCAAGTTTTAAAAAAGTTTTAGAAAAAGGGTTAATAAAGGTTTATTAAATTTAAAATCCCTTTAAGGAAAGTTTGTTCGTGGATGTTTGTTTGAGAATGTTAGAATCAAAAGTATAGGTAATCTGTTTTTTCTTTTGATATTTTTCTTCGGCAAAGCCGATCAATTTTTCCAATAATTTTTCAAAGGGAACTCCGGATTTTGTCCATAGATGATGATATAGAGTTCCAGGTAAAGTATTAACTTCATTAGCATACCATTTTTTAATTTTTTTATCATAAAGAAAATCAACTCTGGAAATGCCTGAACAACCAAGTAATTGATAAGCATAGATGGCCGCGTTTTGAATTTCTTTAGTAGTCTTTGTATCTAATCTAGCGGGAATAACAATGTTTTTAGTGGCTTTGCCGGTTTGCGCTCCACCACCTTTTAGATATTTATCTTCATAGGAAAAGAACTCGCTCTGGAAAACTGATTCTTGGAGTAGCGATGGTTGAGGATTATCATTACCGATCAAGCAACAAGTAATATCCATCAAATTTTCTATTGCTTTTTCCACAATTACTTTTTCATCATAATGGAGAGCCACTTCTATAGCGAATTCGAGATCTCTCTGATTTTTTGTCCCAGTACCAGAACTATGTTCGGTACGGGATTTCACTTTAGAAATACCAATTGAGGAACCTAATCTTGCCGGTTTGATGATGACCGGCCAGTTTAAAGACTTGATCTCTTGAAGGATTGATTTTTTATTTATTCGCCACTGTCCCAAATTAAAAAAAACAAAGTCAACGGTAGGAATGTTATTAGCTTTATAAATCATTTTTGTCAAAACTTTATCCATGGTAATCGCCGATGACGTCACATCACAGCCAACGTAGGGAACGTTTAACATTTCACAAAGTCCCTGAAAAGTGCCATCTTCTCCATTTTGTCCGTGAAAGGCTGGGAAGGCAATATCAACAGAAATTTTTTTTCCTAAAATACCTTTCTTTTTAAAAACAAATTTACCATCGGATTCCTTAAGATCTAAATAATAATTTGAGAGCTTTTTAATGGAAGTAACTTTGGTGAAGGTTTTTATTAAACTCAGTTTTTCGCCTAAAAACCATTGACCTTTTTTATCTAAATAAACAGCGACTACTTTATATGGAAGTGACTTTAGTCCGGATATAATTAGTTGTCCGGTGATAATGGAGACGTCATGCTCTGGAGATCTACTGCCGAAGAAAACGCCGATTGTTTTCATAATTTAAATTATAAATCATCAAAATGGTTTTTGGTCAAGCAATTTAATTCTTATTTTGTGCTCTCTTTTTTTGTGTTTGCTTTATGTATAGCAAATCCAAAAGAAATTAAAGCAATTAACCACAATATAAATAAACTAATATCCATATTTTCATATGGTTTTTTGTATTCGTATGAAACATATAATATTAAAGACAAGAAAACAAAAAGCCATGATGAAAATTTAATGTCAAAATCAAATATATAAATTAAGAAAACCAAAGTAGTTATTCCAATAACAGAAAATATGATATTCATAGACCAAAAAAACTTAAAATAATTCCCGTAACAAAAAATAATATTCCTGCTGGTATCCAACCCAAAAATATTCCAAATATAAAACCCCATTTAGAAACTAAATAAAACCATACAAAAATAAAAACTATGACTGCTCCTAATAGACCAAAAATCGTTCCCTCATCCTCTCTTTCATCCATATAGAAAAGAGTAAAGATTTTCTTTAAATTCTAATTTAATACGATAAAATATCTCCTATTTTTGATACAAAAGTTTGCGTATTTCCGTCTTGTAATTTTAGCTTACAAATTATATTTTCTTTAGATTCGAAATCTACAAACATGCATTCACGGATAAAGCCAGAATTTGAAATCAAAGGACAATCAATGATTATAGCCAAAAGTAAAAATAGAAACCGTCTCCATTTTTTAACATCATTTATTAATTCTAAAGGTAAGCTATTTCTTTCAAAGAATAATCTTAATTCCTTTCTAATAATAATCAACATTACAAATGGAAAAAAACTAGTATTTTTTCTTATTCCTAAATAACGATCCAATCCTCGATAAAAGTCCATAACTGTATCAAGCATTTTTTTTTGTATCAGACCTATCCATTTGCGAATGCAATGACCAATCACAAAAAAATGACAAAACTGGATAATTAGCGAAACTTTTATCATAATCTTTTAAAACTTTTCTTGTCTGTGCGAGCATATATAACACTTGAGGTTCTGTAGAAATGTTTTTTGACACTTCTTTATTGATTTTTCCAATAATTTGATTTTTCATGCTTTCGTATGTATTTGGCCAGAACTTGTCATTTATTTTTTAATTTCCGCTGTACTTCCATAGCAAGATAATTTTCTGGAGTAACGATTTTTTTTCCTGTTTTTTGTTCTAACTCTAACCTGGCATTTTTGGCAATTCGTCCGCCTTTTTTCGCTGGAATTTTATTTTCTGCAAAACCTTTTGTTTGCATATTTTCTGCAATTTGTCTTGTTGATAGTTCAGCTAAAGCTGTAAAGATAAGTTCAGCTTCACTCATATGATCACGTAAATTTTCTCTTTTTAGACTTTTAAGTTTTTTATGTTCTTTTACTGATAGATCAGTCCACTCTTCGTGAATAATATTAGTCAAAATTGCATATTCGTCTGCATATTCGTCTTTTTCTTTGACATCATTTTCTTTCCAATAATCTGTCAATTTATTTCTAGTTTCTTGACCCATCATTCTTTGTTGAATCCATTTTTGGCTTCGACCTAATTTCTGCCAGTTGCCTCTCGCACGATCAATAGATCTTTCAGGATCAATCGTTTCCTGCATTCTTTCATAGCCAACGCGAGCAAGCCAAAGCTTAATTGGTTCGGCCTTAGGACTTGGCACCGATTGAATAAGACGAAGGAGTGTTTCAGCATCAGCCGCATCAGTCTCTCTCAATTTGCCATCTTCAGCTGCCATTTTCAACCGGTTACAATTCGTAACCACTTTACTTCCTTCTTTTCTCAGGCGATTTTTCAACACTTTCCAGTAATTTCTGGCTAATTGAAAGTCCATCTGATTTGTCAAAACTGCAACTATATCAACGACTGAAAAATACCACTTTTCTTTTTTGTCATCCCATATCCTGCGAATTTTTTTACCTTTAAAAACAGAAATTTTAGAAAATTGATTCATATTTATTATTTATACTATACATAATTATCTGGCCAGTCGTTTTGGAATAGAACAACGTCGCCAGATTTTATAATCTTATTGAGATTATTTTGAGCTTCTATCATCGAATCAAACCAAATAATATTATTTTTGTTAAAACCTGTCTTGATTAATCCTTCCGCAATGTCAGGTGTAGCTGAATTTTTGATTAAAATAACTAAATTTACAACGTCGCTTAATCTTTCCCCTATCTTCCTGTGGACTTCTCTACTTTTAGATCCTATTTCGACCAGTCCCGGGGTAACAAAAATCTTCCTTCTCTTTCTAAATAACGACAAAGTTTTTATGGCCTCCCCTACTCCGTCGGGATTACCGTTATAACTGTCATCAATAACAAGGATATTTTTTTCAAAATTAAAAATCGGCTGCAAACGGTGATTAGG
>CAYIVY010000080.1:0-5116 GCA_964366945.1 uncultured Gammaproteobacteria bacterium | reverse complement strand
CGAGTAGGGGACAAAAAATATGATAATGGCGGTGTGCCATGGAGCTTTACTACAAAAGGTGTAGAAAGTTCGGTAGCTGCACCAACAGCAGCCCCGACTCAAGCCGTCGCAAAAGAGAACCCAACTCCGTTTCAAAAACTTAAGATTCCTGATGACACACCTGCTCCAAGCTGTAACGAGACTGAATGTGAAAAAATGAAGGAGAAGTTTGGTAAAGGCTGCTCGACCCAGGACTATTTTAAGTGCTTAAAAAAGCTAACGCCTACACCATAAAAGATAACCTATCTATATTAATAAACCAGAAATAAAGTCCACAATTGGTTGAATTATATTATTTAACATCGAACTACCTCCAATAGGGAAGATTAATAAAATCAAAAAGATCATTCCGTATCTCTGTAGTTGATTCCATTCACGGGCTTTTTCCTCAGGCAAAATTCCGGCAACGATTTTAAATCCATCCATCGGGTGAATCGGTAATAAATTAAAAACACCTAGAATAATGTTTAATTTAATCATAGGAATAAAAATAAAACTACCTATAATAATTAAAAAATTTAGCTGTAATAATATAAACAATTTTAATATTATAGAAAGTATAATAGCCAAAATAAAGTTTGAACTTGGACCGGCAATTGAGATGAGTGCAGCATCACGTCTGGGGTCTTTTAGGTTGTAAGGATCAAACTCAACCGGTTTACCCCAACCAAAGCCAAAAAGAAGTAAAAATAGTAAGCCAAAGTTATCAATATGAACCCGCGGGTCAAGCTTTAGTCTACCCTGAAGCCTTGGAGTTGGGTCTCCAAGATAATCAGCTGCCCAGGCGTGAGCAAATTCATGAACAGATATGGCAACAAGAATTGCAACAAGATAAATAACAAAAATTAATGGATTAGAAAATAGATATTCGATCATAAGCAAATTTGATAATTGTTTTTTAGATTCTAATATGATATCATAAAAAACCTATGATTAAATGTTATCATTGCGAAAAATCATTATTATATGGTCGGAGCCACACTCATCACCGAGGAGTGGCCGGTGGCAGATGGAAAAAAAGAGCGCCAAAAACCCAGAGGATATTTAAAGCAAACATAGTTCGTTTGAGCATTATTGAAAATGGCAAAGCAAAAAGAATTAGACTTTGTACAAAGTGCCTAAAGAGAATTAGAAAGGATATGGCCGATGGTAAAAAACCATTTTTACAATTAAAATCAATTAAAACAGAAAAAACTAAATCGAAAGACACTGCTGATTCAACCGATTAAACTTATTTTAACCAACTCATCCCCTTCCTCTCTATATAACTGACCATTTTGTTCTAACGATCTTTGTGTAAAAACAATTCCATTAAGATGGTCAACTTCATGTTGAATAATAATAGCTTCAAAACCAGTAAACCATTTCAAATATTTTTTTCCGTTCAAATCCTGAAAATTTAGAAAGACTCGTTCTGAGCGTTTGACTGGGCCCCAAATTCTAGGAATTGAGAGACAACCTTCGAGCTTAACTTTTCTTTTTTTTGATTTTTTTTGATAAAGACTGTCTTTATTAAAGACAGTCTTTAATATTTTCGGATTTACAAATACTTTAATTTTTGACTTTTCAGTCGGTTTAATAATAAAGATCGATAGATTAAGCCCGACTTGATTGGCGGCCAGGCCAACACCAGGTGGATCATTTTGAGCGATCAAAACCTTTTCCATATCAACAACAATTTTTTTGATTTTATCATCAATTTTTTCAATAGGTAGAGTTGGCTGAGTTAGAACAGTTGACGGTACAGTAACGATTTTAAACATGAAAATATTATATAATAAAGCCATGAGACTTTCACTTTGTATCGCTACTTTTAATGAAGAAAAGAATCTTCATTATCCAATGGAGTCGGCCTTAGATATTGTTGATGAAGTAATCATTGTTGATGGGGGATCAACCGATAAAACTGTAGAAATTGCCAAATCATACGGAAAAAAAGTCAGAATAATCAATGCTAACAACCCGATTATGTTTCACAAAAATAAACAAAAGGCCATTGCAGCGGCCAGGGGAGAGTGGATTTTGCAGTTGGACGCAGATGAAGAAATAACACCGGAATTAAAACAAGAGATTAAAGATATAATTGGATATAATCAGATGAAATCAGATGCAATTAGCAAAAACAAGACTAATTCCATCCGATTAAATCCGATTTCATCTGATTCCATCTGCGTTGCTTATTGGATTCCCCGCAAGAATTGGTTTCTTACCCGTTTTTTGATGAAAGGCGGTCAGTATCCTGACTATACAATTCGCCTGTACCGTAATGGTTATGCTAAGTTTCCGTGTAAAGACGTCCATGAGAATGTAGAAATAAAAGGAAAAATAGGATATTTAAAAAATCCTCTTTTACACTATGCTGATCCTAATTTTTCTCGCTATCTCATGCGTTGGGACCGGTATACAACGGCCGAGGTCGAGAAGATGCCCGATGATACAAGTCTTAATTTCTTTAATTATTTTTTTTGGAAACCTAAACTAACGTTTTTTATGATGTACTTTCGACACAAAGGTTTTATGGACGGCTTTCCCGGGTTTGTTTTTGCCCTGTTTTCAAGTATTAGATTTTGGGTAATTTATACGAAATGGAGAACTAAGCACCAATCTTGAATTCGATTACCTCTCCCTCCTTCATCTCATAATCTCGTCCAACGGTCTGTACTAGTCCCTGTTCGCGAGCTGGCCACCAACCGGAAGCATCAATAAATTTTTGGTAGGGAATTACGTCGGCTTTAATAAATTTTTTTTCAAAATCAGTATGAATGACTCCGGCTGCCTGAGGAGCCAATGTTCCTTGTTTGATTGTCCAAGCGCGTACTTCCAAAGCTCCGGCTGTCAAAAATGAAATTAACCCTAAAGTTTTATAGGCTGCCTTTATTAAACGATTCAAGCCGGATTCAGCGAGCGCAAATTGTTTTAAATATTCCTTTTGCTCTTCAGGAGAAAGAATAACAATCTCACTTTCCATTTTAGCGCATAAATAAATATAGTTAAAATTAGATGAAACCAGATTTGATCGGATAGAATCAGACTTTTTTTGGCTAATTGCATCTGATTGCATCTGACTCTGTCGAATTATATCCGTTATCTTTTTCTCCGTTTCTTCTTTATTTTGAAGTTGGCTTTCCGAAACATTAAAAACAAATATAACTGGCTTGACAGTCAATAAATTGAGCGGTTTTATTGCGACTAACTCTTCTTTATTAAGTATTTGCTCGCATGCGGGAATACCCTTATCCAGCTGTTCTTTCACCTTCCGTACAACCTCGTAGGTTGTATAGGCTTCTTTTGGTAGTGAGCTTCCTTTCGGTTCTCTTTGTTTGTTAACCGTTTCCAAATCGGCAAGAATTAACTCCGTTTCAATCGTCTTTATATCGTCAGCAGGATTAATTTTATCCGATACATGAACGACGTTTCCATCTTCAAAAAGCCTACAGACATGGACAATTGCCTCCACTTCTCTTATGTGTGATAAAAACTTATTACCAAGACCTTCACCGGACGCGGCACCACGAACTAGCCCGGCAATATCATAGAATTCAACCGCTGCCGGAACGATTTTATTGGTATTGACAATTTGAGCTAAGACCGAAAGCCGTTCATCTGGTACTTCGATTATCCCAACATTTGGTTCAATCGTACAGAAAGGGTAGTTAGCCACATTGGCAACGGTTTTTTTAAGCAGGGCGTTAAACAAGGTTGACTTACCTACATTTGGGAGTCCGACGATACCTATTGAGAGTTTCATATGGTTAATATTATACACCACACCTCTATCGCAGAAATTATCTTTTCTTAACAATCTAAAATACTCACTTTGTAGGTTATAAGCGATTGACATAAAAATTTTGTTTTTATATCTTATCTTCCAATATGATTGGGAGTTTCTCTTACCTTCGGTTAGGAGAAATAATCTTTCGGATTAGGGAAAAAAGGCAGCTCACTCAAGAGCAGTTGTCCCTTCTTTGTGATATTGATCGAAGTTATCTTTCAAGGATTGAAGACGGCAATGCCAATCCATCTATCAAGATTTTAAATAAAATTTGCCGCGTTTTTAAAATGAAGATTTGTAATTTATTGAAAGGATTATAACCTACATGGCATATGGCAATATTTATCTTGTCATAAAAACCTAAATAGTAGATTTTGTAGGTTATAACCAACTGTTTTTGAATATTGTTTCTAATATGATTGCTCAATGACGCGAGGCAACTTCTATTACAAAAGATTGGGGGAGAGTATTATTATTCATCGAAAAAAACTAAAACTGTCTCAACAGCAAGTAGCAACTCTCTCAGACGTTGATCGCAGTTATCTGGCTGAAGTGGAGGAGGGAAAGGCCAATCCATCAATCAGATTTCTCCATAAAATCGCCAAAATTTTGAAGATAAAAGTGGGCGGTTTGATAAAGGATTTATAATATTATTATCTCTTAATAATATTACTTACGCCGAGGCTTCGGAGGGCAAGCCAAATACTGTTTACCCTTCCGATTGACAAAACTAAAGTCTAAGTTTAAAATAAAGGCATATGAATCAAACAATATCACTACCTAAATCAGTCTTTGAAGAACTTGTCACTAGGCTTAATCGCCTCGAAACAATCGTTTTTGGAAAAAAACAAAGTCAAGGGACGGATGAATACATCAAACTCTCACCGGCTGCTAAAAGACGATATAAGAAAATGGATGAAGATATAAAAAATGGTAAAAATATCTATACTTTTAATGATAAAGATGACGGGCTTAAATTTTTGCTTTCTGACAAAGATGAAAGTAATATTTCACAAACGTTTTGTAAAAAACTTTGATAAAAGGATAAAGACTAACTCTAATCTTCTTGAGAAATTCAATGAACGATATAAACTATTTATCAAAGAAAAAAATAATCCTCTGCTCCATAGCCATCAATTGACCGGAACTATGCAAGGTAAACAATCATTCAGTATTACTGGAGATATTAGAGTCATTTTTCAGCAAGGTGAAGATTCGATAGAATTTCTCGACATCGGCACTCACAATCAGGTCTATAAATAAATTTTAACTTTCTTTAATAAATAGAATACGCAAAAACGCGAT
>CAYIVY010000079.1:0-5125 GCA_964366945.1 uncultured Gammaproteobacteria bacterium | reverse complement strand
TAATTTTTTACTACCATGTTGCAATATTTTAGATTCATCTATTTAATTCCTCTAATGAGTTTATTATTATCTATTAATTTGCAAAATTTAGCCTCATACAACCTACGAGGTTGGATTTTGGCTGTTGGTTTTTTAATTTTTTCATTGGTTTACCTTTTAAATCCAGCGTTTCATAGGGAAGATTGGAAAAGCCTAACAAAAAGTTTACCAAAAAACAGGCCAATTTATATGATTAAAGCATCAAGTGATCCGATTAAATATTACAATGATAAATTAATTATTAAAGAATTACGAATGATGGATTATGAATTAAGAAAAAAAGAAATAGTTATTATTTCCTACACAGCTAATATTTATGGTTTAGATTATAAAAATGATTTAAGAAAAATGGGTTATAAGTTAAAAAAAGAAGTAAGCTTTCGTGAAGTTACCTACGAGCAATGGACTAAGTAATCTTACTTGGTAGTTTCTTATATTCCAAAAATGAAGTCACGGAAAGAATGATCAGACCAATAAAAAAAGATAAGGCTAATACATAAGGTGGTCCAAGAATTCCATACTTTGGAATAATAAAATAGCAGCCAATTGTAACAATCAAAAATACAATAAAATAAGCAACAAGAATATATGAAGGTTTTTTGACAGTGTAAAGTAGAAAAAGCGTCGGCAAATTTAAAAATACATATAAAATAAACGGAAGACTCAAAGCTCGGGTGATGATGATTGCTTGAGCGTATTTTTCCGTAAAAAATAGATAGAAAATTTGCTTAGGAATAAAATATAATACAATAAAGAGAACCGTTGGCATAAGTAAATATAAGAAACTATGTTTCATCTGATAGAAAACTTCATCTTTGGTTTTTATTTTCGAAAAATTAGGAGAAAGGACTTGAGTAATACTAGCAACTGAGGCAATAATTGTTAAAATTATCTTTTGGGCCACACCGTAATAGCCGACTTCAGCTGATTTTGATAAAAAAAATGATAACAAAAATAAATCCATTCTCAGGGCAAGATTGAAAAATTGAGAAGCGATAAAAAATGTTAGGGTAAAACCAAAACGAAATTCACTTTTTACAATAGGTGCTTTTAACACTTTTAAAAAAATGTGTTTTTTTTCGAAAAATAAGAGGAGGAAAAAAATACCAGGACCCAAAACACCAAATGTAAATATTATTAATCCTACTGTGATCAACTTAAAAGGGACTAAAATTAATATAATTGCAGTCTTAATAATGTTAGAAAAATTAAGATATAGATTAGCTTTAAAAAATTGTTTACCAGCATTTAAAGCGTTAATCGCGTAGTTTTGCCAAATAAAAAAAAGAACAGAAAAAGTGGTTAAATATAACTCATATTTTGGAGCTCCTGTTTTAAAAAATATTTTATCTAGATACGGAAAAAAAATAAATAACAAGGAGATAACAATAGCAGAAAAGCCCGTTTGGTAAAAAATAATTGTTTTCAAAAAAATATAAAGGTTTTTATGTCTTTTTTCAATCATTGAAGGTAGATATGAATAGATACTTGCGGTTGTTCCAAAATCAAGAATGTTGGCTAGAACGTAAGCAATTCCTAAAAGTACGCTTAATACTCCAAGATCTGCCGGATCCATGATACGGACAAGTAGGAAGTAAAAAAATGCAGTAAAAATAACATTTAAATAATTACCAATAGTGTTGATAGTAATATCTTTACTGGTTGGTTTTTTAATAAAATTAAACAATCTTTGAATCACTTGATAATTTAAGCATTTCAGCCCCATTATTGATTAGGTAAGACTAATTATAATTGAAATTAAAAAAATCTGTTATAATTTATACTCATATGGCGAAAACTGCTCTTATTACTGGTATTTTGGGCCAGGATGGCCCTTATTTAGCTAAGTTTTTACTAAAAAAAGGTTATAAGGTTTATGGATTGATTAGACGTTATTCTAATCCAAATTTTTCAAACCCCGACTATGTTGGAGTGACTAACGACGTTGATTTTGTTGAAGGAGATATGAATGACGAAGCTTCGCTTTTAAATTTGATTCGTACCCTACATCCTGATGAGGTCTATAATTTGGCGGCTCAATCGTTTGTTAAGTCATCTTTTGAACAGGCAAAATTAACAACAGAAGTTAATTCTTTAGGCCCTCTATATCTTTTGAATGCAATTAAGTTCTTTTCACCAACGACCAAATTTTATCAGGCATCAACCAGCGAAATGTTTGGTCTGCAACACACCAATGGTTATCAAGATGAAAAAACTCCATTTCACCCCCGTTCTCCTTACGGAGTTTCTAAAGTTTATGCATATTGGATAACAGTTAACTATCGAGAATCATATGGTCTTTTTGCCTGTAACGGAATTCTATTCAACCATGAATCCCCTATACGTGGCAAACAGTTTGTCACTAGAAAAATTACCGATGGAGTCGCCAGAATAAAGATGGGTCTAGCTAAAGAGCTACGTTTAGGCAATCTTGATGCCAAACGCGATTGGGGATTTGCCGGTGATTATGTTGAGGCGATGTATTTGATGATGCAGAAAAAAAATCCCGATAGTTTTGTCATTGGAACGGGTGAAAGCCACAGCGTCCAAGAATTTGTTGAACTAGCCTTTAAATATGCAAAAATACCTGATTGGAAAAAATATGTTGTGATTGACCCACAATTTAAAAGACCTGCGGAAGTTCCGGTTCTCAAGGCGCGACCGGATAAAGCTTTCAAGCAACTTAATTGGAAACCAAAGGTCTCGTATGAGGCATTAGCCAAAATGATGGTTGAAGAGGATCTTAAAAGGTATTCCGTTAAATCAGTTTAATCGGTTAAATCGGTAACGATCTTTAGGAACTTATCAGCAGAATTTTTCCAGGCGAATTTTTCTCTAACCCCCTTTGAATTAACTTCGATTTTATTAGTAAGTAAATACTTCATTTTTTCTAAAATTTTATTTTCATCAGTAATATCTACTAAAAATTTTTTTTCAATCATTTCTTTCATCGAAGAGTTGTCACCTGCAATAGTTGGCGTGCCGCAAGCTAATGATTCCAATGGTGGCAGACCAAATCCTTCATATGATGATAAATATACTGTTAGATTAGCTGCATTGTAAAGATGTGGCAGATCCTCATCTTCAACAAAACCAATAAATTTAACTTTGTCTTTCAACTTCAATTGTTCAACCATTTGAAAAACATTTTGATTTTTCCATCCTGCTTTGCCTGTGATTATAAATTTATAGTCTTTATATTTTTCATCTTTTTTTAATTGATCAAAAACTTCGATAGCAAGTGTAAGATTTTTTCTTGGCTCAATTGCACCTACATAAAGTAAGAACTTACTATCATTATCTATGTCATACTTTTTTAAAGTATTATTTATTGTTGTTCCATTAAAAATTATTTTGAATTCTTTACTAATCCCGGGATAGATAACTGAAACTTTATTATTATCTATCTGTGGAAATAACCTTAATAAATCAATCATTGTATTTTTTGAGTCAACGATTATCTTATCACCGTATTTAATTGTTTTCTGTATTTTATTTTCATGAGCATTGATTATTTCTTTAGTATGATATTCTGGAAATAATTTCCAGGTAAGGTCGTGAATTGTTGTGACTCCTTTTGTTCCAGCTAAAAGTGGGGGTCGTAAAAAATCTGAGAAAAAAAATATATCTACTTTATTGGTAAACCATTCAATTGGAATAATATCGAGTTTTCCCCAAATTATTTTGAGTAATGACGGTGGAAACGGATATTCATAAACTTTGGCGCCTAAAGTATTTAATTCATCGAGGTAATAAAAGTTTTTTGGTCGTCGAAAACTTGAGTAAAAAAGATGATACTCATTTTTTCTATCAATCTCAAGAAGGGCTTTGACAAGATGGAAGGTATAATTTGCTACTCCCGATCCCGAGTAAACAAGCATGGTTACATCAAAACCAATAGTCATATATACAAGTTTATCAAGTTTTTTAACCTTTTAAAGGTTATTGATAAATTATTTTTGGTTAGTAATGTTGTATAATTTGGCTAATTAAAAATTAATTAAATTATGAATAAAGTAGCTTATATCTGCATCGGTACTTGTAAGGCGGAAATTTCTGAAGAACAGTATCAAAACGGCTTAACCAAGTGTGGAGGAGAAGGCTGTACTCTTAAAGGGCACGATTTTGAAAAGAGAGTAAAATGTGATCAGTGCGGGGCAGTTTTTAAAGAAACGGAAACTCACAGCCACTGATTTTGTAAAACAATCTTAATTCGTGTAATATAGACAATATGAAAGTCATTATTCTCTGCGGTGGGACAGGTATGAGGTTAAAAGAAGAAACAGAATACAAACCTAAGCCAATGGTCTATGTTGGCAATAAACCTGTTTTGTGGCATATCATGAAGATTTACGCTTCATATGGTTATAATGAATTTATTCTTGCGCTTGGATACAAGGCCGATTATATTAAAGATTATTTTTTAAATCAAAAAGCCTTCACTTCAGATTTTTTACTTGATACTAGTAACCACAAAACTAAGTTCTATTTAGACGATCGTCAGGAAGTTGATAACTTTAAAATAACATTTGTTGACACTGGCGTAGATGTACAACCGGGAGAAAGAATCTTGAAATGTCAAAAATTTATTCCTGAAAATGACAAATATTTTATGGTGACATACGGAGATGGTGTGACAGACTTGGACATTAACGCTTTGGTAAAATTTCATAAAACACAAAAAACAATTGGTACAATTACCTTAGTTCATCCCAGATCCAAATATGGATTAGTTGGTATTAATGAAAAAAACCTAGTAACTACGTTTATTGAAAAACCAATTCTTACCGATTGGGTTAACGGTGGTTATATGGTTTTTGATAAAAGAGTTTTTAATTATATAAAACAAGGCGAAACTGAGCATCCAGCTTTGAAAAAATTAGGCCAAGAAAGCCAGCTATCAGCTTATCAACATAACGGGTTTTGGTTTTGTATGGATACATATAAAGAGGTTGAAGATTTAAATAAGATGTGGAAAAGTGGTAAAGCACAGTGGAAATTATGGAAATAAAAGATAAGAATATTTTGGTAACTGGAGGGGCCGGCTTTGTAGGAAGTCACTTAGTCGAAGAGTTAATAAAAGAAA
>CAYIVY010000078.1:0-5127 GCA_964366945.1 uncultured Gammaproteobacteria bacterium | reverse complement strand
TAATCAAATAAATTGAATGACCATGGGCAATATCTATGACAATTACATCAACTCCCGCCCTGACCAGCGCCTTTGTCCTCTCAATGTAATCGTCTTTTATACCAACTGCAGCGCCAACCAAAAGTTTTTCTTTTTTTACTTTAGTAACCATGTCAGCTTCTTGATATATAGTTAAAAAACGGTGGATAATCCAAATTCCCCCTTCATTGGCCAAGGCAATCGCCATCTCAGTCTCGGTGACTGTATCCATATTAGCAGAAATTATCGGTATCCTTAATTTTATTTTTTTAGTTAAATTTGTTGATAGATTGACCAAACTTCGAGAAGCTAAACTGGTCTTTTGAGGAACCAGTAGAACATCGTCGAAGGTTAATCCAATTTCTTTTCGTATATTTAGCATATTTAAACAAAAATACTCGCCTCTCGCTCTGGACTTACAGAAACAATTTTTACTTTAACATTCAAATATTTTTCTATAAATTTTACATAATTCTGACAGTTGGCTGGTAGTTTTTTAAAAGATTTTATTTTAGTGATATCTTCTTTCCAGCCAGGAAAACTTTTATAGACCGGTGTCAATTTTCCCAGCTCCTGATACCCACACTGACTAAATTCAATTTTTTTACCGCTTAATTTGTAACCCAAACAAACTTTAATTTTAGGTAACCCGGATAAAATATCAATTTTGGTAATAGCAATTCGGTTTACTGATGATAACTGACAAGCAAATTTTACCGCCGGTAGATCAAGCCAACCAATCCGGCGCGGCCGACCGGTCGTCGTCCCATACTCATGGCCTTTTTCACGAATATCATCAGCCGTTTTATCAAATAGTTCGGTCGGTAGTGGGCCGCCACCAACTCTCGACGTATAGGCTTTGACAACCCCCCAAATTTCTTCAATTTTTTTTGATGGAACACCACACCCAATATTGACTCCTCCTTCGATGACGTTTGAGGCTGTGACAAACGGATAAAGACCAAAAGTATTATCAAGCATTACCCCGTGAGCCCCCTCAAGAAGCAGTTGTTTTTTTTGAATAATGGCTTTTTGAAATACAGAAAAAGTATCCCCGACCATAGGCCTAATCTTATCAACCAATTTTTTAAAGATTGGTAAATATGTCTCCACCTTAATTGGGGTAACACCAAAGGCAACTAAAATTTTATTTTTTATCTCCGTTTGGAACTTAAATTTTTCTAGAAATAAAGGCCAATCCAAAAGCTCGTAGATTCTAATTCCATTGTAGCTGACTTTGTCAGCATAGGCGGGACCTATTCCTCTTTTGGTCGTCCCCAGTTTATTTTTACCTCGGGCGTTTTCATAAGCCTGATCGAGTTCTTTATGATATGGCATGATTAGGTGACATCGGGGAGAAATCAGCAGTTTCTTTTTTAAATTTATACCCATCTTCTCAAAAATTTCAATTTCCTCAAGTAAAACGTCTGGGTCAATAACAACGCCGTCGGCAATGACAACAACCGGTTTTTTTTGTAAGATACCTGAAGGAATTAAGTGAAAAGGAAATTTTTTACCATTAACAACCACTGTGTGACCGGCGTTATTGCCGCCGTGGAAGCGGACGACCAAATCAGCATTTTGGGCCATTATATCAACTATTTTTCCCTTACCTTCATCGCCCCATTGACTACCAATGACAAGCTTTATCATAAATTATTTTTTTAACCGTCATAATTTTAATCATAATTGATAGAATTAGTCAATGGCAATATTAGCAATATTTATAATATTAATAGTCGTTATAATTTTTTTTTCTTCTCCAAAGCTGTCCCCGATTCCCTACTTTCCTTCCCAATCTGTTGATCTAGAAAAAATAATAAAGGCCTTAGATTTAAAAAATAATCAGACTATCTTTGACCTTGGGGCCGGTGATGGAAAGATAATTTTTTCAAGCGCGCAAAAAGCAGTAAAACAAAATCTCAATACTAAATTTGTTGCCGTCGAAATTAATCCGGTTTTACTTTTAATTCTTCACCTCCGCCGCATCTTTCACCCGAATAGAAAAAATATAAAGATTGTTTGTGGTGACATTTTTAAAATTAATTTAAATATCGTTCTGGATTCCCGTCTCTGCCTGCGCAGACAGGTTCAGGGGAATGACATTGTGTTTTATCTCTATATTTCGCCCTGGTTCTTGGAGAGAATAATTAGAAATTTGAAGTTAAAAATTAAAAATTTTTCTATCGTCTCCTACATGTATCCGATCAAAAGTCTAAAGAAAAATGAAAAAGTAATTGAAGGAAAAAATCGTATTTTTGTTTATAACTAGCCTCATACAACCTCGTAGGTTGTACGGGCATGTTTGAATAATATTCTTGAAATATCTTCTGGTTTATTAACTAAATAATCGACACCACTCTTTTTCAATACATCAATCGTGTGCAACCCCCAAGAAACACCGATCATCTCTATCCCTACTTTTTTACAAGCTTCAATGTCCCGGATTTCATCACCAATATAGATTACTTCTGATTGTTTTAAATTATAATCTTTAAGAAATTTTGATAGATGGCCGGCTTTCCCAAAAAGATCTGTTTTACCATGGATAAAATCGAAAACGTCAATATTGTTGAGCTTGATAAATTTATCAATACTTTCTTTTATATTTGAGGAAATAATCGCTAATCTAAAATCTTGTTTTTTAAGTTTAAAAAGTAGTTTTTTAACTCCCGGAAAAAGTTTTATTTTGTGAATTTCTTTTTCTAATTCAAGCTGCATATTTTTTATAACACTAATAATAAAAGGTATTTTTAGCCAGGCTTGTTTAAAGCTGCCTCGTAATAATTCCTGATAGCTCTTCGTCCTTATTTCGTTGATAATCTGTCTATCGCTTAAATTCTCAATATTGATTAACTTAGCAATTTCTAGAAATTTTTTAAAACTAAAAGGAAGAGTGTTGGCAATTGTTCCATCGAAGTCGAAGATAACAAACTTTATTTTTTTCATACTAAATCAATTATAATTCTATCTATGGGCAAAGTCATCTCTTTTGATATTTTTTTAACTTATTTTTTTAATAAAATTATCCCACATAATATTTTTTTTGATTATTTTTTTTCTTTTTTTTTCTTTAAAAGGAGCTTCTATTTTAATTTGGTTACTTGTAATTTTAATAATAGTGTTTTTAGAAGAACGGAAAAATCCAGGAATTAGTAAAAGAGACAGAAAAATTATTGTTTTATTTTCACTTTCTTTTTTGCTTACGTTTCTTATTTCTGATATTGTTTTTAAAAATATCTTCCTCCGCCCCCGCCCAATGTTGTCCAATTTTATCAGATTAAATCCAATTGCATCAAATTTCATCTGCCCTACTGATTTTTCCTTCCCCTCTACCCACGCGGCAACCGCCTTTGCTGCCGCAACCATCTTGACTTTTTTTGATAAAAAACGACGTTGGTTTTATTACACAATCGCTGTTTTAATTTCTTTTTCGAGAATCTATCTTGGCTGCCATTACCTCTTAGATGTTGTCTTCGGAATGTTAATTGGCTATCTAATAAGTAAGTTGATTCTCAGAATATTCCCTGATCATATCAACTGATTTGACTGATTTTATCTAGTTTGTAACCTCTATCCTCCCCCTATACATTCCCATTCCGCAGGAAAAATTGATGAACCCGGAATCTTTAGGCGTAAATTCGAAGATATTTTCGCCGGAATTTAAAGCTTTTTGAATTCCAAGCGAAGGAACGACAAAGTAACCCTGGCAACCAAAAACATTTACTCCATTGACAATCCATCTAACAGGAACTCCTTTTTTAACCGTAAAATAATTAGGACTATAACCACCGGCAATGACATCCATATTGATAATTTGCTGACCGCTTTCAGATATTTTTACATTTGGAGCCGTTCCCTTATTAACCTGATTAAATCCAAGGTTAATTCCGTAAATGGATAAAAAATTAATCGCATAGTATAGACCCAAAATCAAAACTCCAACCGCCATTACTTTCATAAAGTACTGATAGACTGTACTTTTGAGTAAACCTCGCAAATGACCGATCAAAAGAATGGCGGGGGTCGTACCTAGGGCAAATACTCCCATCGTTAAAGCGCTCTGCCAGGGAGAGGCTAAACCAAGAGCATAAACTTGGGTCGCCTGAGTAAATCCGCAAGGTAAAAAGTAAGTAATTGCTCCCAAGAAAAAAGCTGATTTATGAGGATCCTTGATTAAAATATGTTCAAGTTTTCTAAAAATATTTGAGGTTGCACCATATGAAATAATGGCCGCAAAAGAAACAATCTTCAACATATCAAGGCTAAGAAGTATCATAAAAACAGCCGCCAATAAGGTCAGTCCCGTTCCAAACTTAAGATTGGTGATAATGACATTACCGACGAGTCCTGTAATAAATCCAAATATTGCATAGGAGATAATTCTGCCTAAATTAAAATATATTGCCTGTTTTAAATTATTAGTTTTTCTGCCAATTGTTGATAAAAATAGCGCTCCTGAAGTGGCCATGCAGGTAGAGATAGAGGCCACAAGTCCTAAAAACAAAACGGCTAATAAATTCAAATTGCCGGTAATATTAATATCTGGAATCACATTTATTTCTTTGGCAGTTAGATAGATTAAGATTAAACCGACGGTAATTAAAAATGCTTCAATAATTTTTTTACTCAAAGGCTGACTATCCTCAATATCATTTTTTCGTTCACTGATTTCATAGCCAAAAGGCTGAATTTTTTTGTTAATAATGTCTTGATCCAAATGACCAGAAAAATAGACTTCTGCCTCCTGTTTCTTAAAGTCAGACTTGACTTCGGTAACATTTGTCATTTCCTTAAATTTATCCGTAATCAAGATCTCACAAGACGGGCAGTGCATTCCTTTAATGTGTATGGTTTTTTTGTTAATTTTCATTTTTTGTTTTTTTAAGTAAAAGCGAATTGGTAATGACTGAAATGCTAGAAATTGCCATTGCGCCTGACGCCATAATTGGACTAATTAGTCCAATTATGGCTACCGGAATTAAAATTATATTATACGCAAAAGCCCAAAATAAATTAAGCTTAATTGTTTTCATTGTTTGTTTTGATAATTTAATCGCTGAGACAGATCGGAAGAGCGTCGTGTAGGGAAAGAGTGTAGATCTCGGT
>CAYIVY010000077.1:0-5207 GCA_964366945.1 uncultured Gammaproteobacteria bacterium | reverse complement strand
GGCAAATATAAGAAGTCTTTTAAGCGTTGTACCCAAAGGCCAACAGGTTTGTAACGTTAGAAACTCCCTATTTGTCTTTCTCGTCAAATACTGAACTTCAGATGGGTCAACTATCTCCTGTCCAATTACCCTGTAAACATAACGTTGACCTTGATAGAAAATATTAACCTCATCATTTTTTTCTAATTTGTACAAAAGATAAAAGATGGCATTATAGGTACCAACATTCCAAAAATAATCAGTCGAATGAGCAAAAAGAAAGATATGGCCTCCCTCTCCAGGAAAAGCTGTTCCTAAGGTATGAGCTACTCCTTGACTTAAAGCATCTAAATAGGTATTTTTGTCAGAGGCGTCAATATTTTTTAATATTTTGGCATTTGCCCCAATTTTGGGAATAACAATACTAAAGTCTGGGTCAGTTGGAGTTAAAATCTCAATTGGTTTGATATTAAAAGCTTTTGCTAACAACCCTTTTTGTTCGTTTTGATAAAGACTGTCTTTGGACAAAGACAGTCTTTGTTGATCATCAGCCACAATATATTTTTTTTGTATCTGAATATTGATAAAATAGATTAACTCTTCTTTAACTGGTAGCCAAAAGGTCTTAACAATCATAAATAATGAAGAAAATAATAGGAAATTACCAACTGTGCGTAAAATTAGTATACGTAAATACTCGCTGGTTTTAAGACGATGAATGCGGTGGCTGATTAGATGCTTTTTAGAAAGCTTTGTGGCATTTATTGGGCTTATTTTTGACATTTAATATTTATTATTTAATATTTCCGTTTGTATCCCCAGGCGGAATTGAACCACCATCGTAGGTTTAGGAAACCTATGCTCTATCCGTTGAGCTATGAGGACTAAAATTTCAGGCTGACTCGATTAATCGTTATAAAAATTATAATTATTATAACATTTATAATCCTATTTTTTGCCTTTGCGGTAGTCCATTCGCTTTCTAAAAAGATTTTCCCGAAAACCACCTTCTTTAACGAACTGTTCTTCCATCCAGCGCAGTTTTTGATCTAAAAGTTGATTGGTTTGATTGATTAGACAAACCATGGCGTTGGCCGCCGATTCGGCTGGAGAAATATAATCTTTATAATTTTTATAACTGTTATAACGGTTATAAACCAAAGCTCTAACTTTTTTAGCCTCTAAAGAATCCTTAGTCCAAATCATAAGGTTATGCTGTCTCAAATAATCTTGGTAATCATTTAAAAGTTCTTCTAGTGACCCCCTAGCAACTCCAACTAGTTTTATTCTACTTTCAAGACTTTTTTGAGTATAGCCTTCGGCGATATTTTGTTTACCAGATCTTGCTGATTGTTCCATCTGATCTTTTGTACGTGAATAATGATCAATATAAAGTTTGACAAACTCGACCGTAAAATCATGAACAATCTCAGATTGTTTATAAAACGCCAATCCTTTGTAGCCCTGATTTTCCATACGTGTTATAATAATTATAATCTTTATAAATATTATAATGATTGTCAACTTATGTTTTACGTAATCGAAGGAATTGACGGAGCTGGTTGTGAAACCCAGGGAAATAATATTTTTAAGCTATTACAGTCCAACAAAAAATCCGCCTCACTAATCAAATATCCTGATTATACACGCAACGTCGGCAAATTAATTAAAGACTTTTTATATCAAAATAAAAATCTGAGCCCAGAACAACAATTTTTACTTTATTCTCTCCAGTTTTTGATGGATAAAGATATGATTGCTGAAAAAAGAAAGAGCGGCATTTTAGTTGCCGATCGTTACTTTACTACCACTCTTTGTTATCAGACTTTAGAGGGAATAAGGCTTACAAAAGCCTTAAACTTTGCCTCAGACTTTGCGATTGAAAAACCAGATCTGGTTTTCTATATTAAAGTTGATCCTGATATTGCTATCAAAAGAAAATTTGGAGAGCAAAAGGAAAAAAACCGTCGGGAAAAAGACTTTGACTTTATCAGAAAAACCTATATTCAATATGAAAATCTTGTAAAAAATCAAGTTTGGACAAAGTGGGTAGAAATTGATGGAAATAACACTATTGATGAAGTGACAAAAGAAATATATAATAAAATACAATTATGATTGAACGAACTTTGATTATTATAAAGCCCGATGCCCTCAAACGAGGTTTGGTAGGCAAAATTATTGAAACCTTTGAGAATGTTGGCCTTAAGCTACTAACGGCCAAAATGCTACGCCCAAATGAACAGGTAATTAAAAATCACTATCCTGGAACTCCTGAGTGGATAAGAGAGATGGGAGAAAAAACTTTAGCTTCGTTTAAACAGTCTGGTGATAATGTTATGAAGACCTTTGACACAGAAGATCCGAACAAACTTGGAACTTTTGTTTACGACCGTTTAATTAAATATTGGATGGAGGGTCCGATTATTGTTATGATCTGGGAAGGACCAAATGCAATTACCGTTGCTCGAAAATTACGAGGACATACCATTCCAGCAATAGCCGACCCTGGAACTTTATTGGCTCAATTTTCTTTTGATTCTTCTCCACTATCAACGTCGCTCGATCGGGTCGTTAAAACTTTTATTCATGCGTCAGGATCAACGGACGAGTCTGAAAGAGAAATAAAATATTGGTTTAAAGATGTTAAATTTAAGAATTACGAGAGAGAAGTTGATAGTCAGTATTTAATATAAATTTTATAATTATTATAACCGTTATAAGGATTATATGAACAAGCAAAAAGCTCTAATTATTATCAAACCAGATGGAGTCCAACGAGGTCTCATCGGCAAAATTGTTACTAGATTTGAACAGGTTGGTCTTAAAATTATTGGCCTGAAGTTTGAGATGGCTGGTGAAAATAGAGTCATCGCCCACTACCCTGAGACCGATGTCTGGTTTAAAAAAGTTGGAGAACGGACACTAACTAACTATGCTAAAAAAGGTCTTGATGCAAAAGTGGTTTTTAATACAGACGATCCGGTTCAAATTGGACGGACGGTAAAAAAATGGCTAATAACCTATTTCCAGGAATCACCTGTTCTAATTATGGCTTTAGAAGGATACGATTGTATTGAAATCGTTCGCAAACTTTCTGGCAATACAATCCCGCTACTTGCAACATGCGGGACAATCCGTGGGGATTTTTCCCATGATACGATTGATCTGGCCAACGAACAAAATCGACCCCTGCGAAATATTATTCATGCTTCAGACACGGTTGAGGATGGAGAAAAAGAAGTTAATCTTTGGTTTACAAAAGAAGAACTATTTTCCTACGAATTGGCTGGAGAGAAGTTTATGTACAAAGTCTAGCAAATACAACCTCGTAGGTTGTATGAGGCTAAATCTTTAATTTTTCTATTTTTCTCTCAAAATCTTTAATATCTTTATTATTGGTCAACATATAATCACAATAAGCCAAGCACTTCCCTACCTGCTGTCCTGACTTATCTTGTCCAGTCCCAAGATCACGTCTGTCAACTTTTTTAAAATCATTATAATTTTTTGGGTCCCAGGGTTTTCCTCGAGAAAGCAATCTTTTAAACCGAAGTTCACTTTTAGATTTAACACCGATCAAAATAAAGTTTGCATTTTTTTTAAGAAATTCTATCTCTGCCGGATTACGGATTCCTTCAATGACTATTCTTTCATGATTTTGCCCCTTAATCACCTCGTATAAGCGACGAGTCAAAATGTCATCACCATTCCTTCGTCTCAACTCATCACCTATGTCCTGGAGTGTTTGACGAGTAAATTTCTTTATTCCGCTTTTATTTAGTTCGGCGTGGACTATTGATGATAGTGAAAAAGAAACAAAACCAAGTTTTTCGTTCAAGTACTTGACTAATATTCCTTTACCTGAAGCGATTTGACCAACAACACCAATTATTAGCATAAGTTAAAGTCCATATAATCTCTGAATTATCTCTAAAAAATCCTTTCCCCAAAATAACATGCCAACCGTTCCTATTACCAAAAATGGACCGAAAGCAATTTTGCTTTTAAATTTTTTTCCTTTTAATAAAATTAAAAATAGTCCAAAAATTGCGCCCGTCACAAATGCAATATAAAGCGCTATAAGACCTGCCTTCCATCCAAGTAAAAAACCCATTATAGCAGCCAGATATACGTCACCCAACCCCATGGCCCGTTCTTTTGAAAGAAAATAAATTATCCAGATGGGAAAGGCAACAATAAATAAAGAAGTAAAGAAATATAAAAATAAAGAAATTGAGACGACAGATGATAGATGATAGATGATAGAAAAAACAAATAATGCTAATAAAATATAGTCAGAAATTAAATGGTATTTAAGGTCGGAAACAAAAATTACCATTAAACAAGAAGTTATTCCCAAAATTATTATCTTACCAACGACCGTTGATAAGATAGTTGGTGAAAAGGAAAACGTCCAAATTAGAACAAATACTAATCCTGTTATCATCTCAATCAGCGGATACTGAATTGATAATTTTTTATGACAACATCTACTTTTACCTTGCAAAATAAAAAAGGAAATTACTGGAAATAGGTCAAACCAAGCAATTTTGTTCTTACAATGATCGCAGCAACTACGTCCATTAATTGACTTATCTTGAGGTAACCGATCAATTAAAACATTTAAAAAAGAGCCAATTACGGTACCGATTATAAAGATAAATATTTTTGTAATAAATGATACCGTCATTAAAGTTAATTATAACAAAATCTTCTTGAAGGCAAAAACAAAAACTAAAATTGCCGATCCTAAAATCAGTAGAATTGTTTTTACGTTTGATGGATAATAGGTCGCAATTATGACATATTCCCCTGGATTATTTAATTGTATCGCGCTAAAAAACGGAAAGACTGGAAAAGATTTTTGATTTTTTCCATTAACCGTAAATCTCCAGTTAGGATGAAAAGTCTGCTTTAAAATCAAAACACAATTTTGACATTGGCTTTTTAATTTGAAATTAACGGAATATCCTTGTGTAAGTTTTTTTTCAACCTTGTTAATTAAGGATTGCTCAAATTTTTCTTGATTTGTAAATAGTGGATTTTCTTTCCAAATATTTTTGTTATCATCATATTCATTCTGGCCTGACATTTTTATTATTCTATCAACAAACGTGAATTTTTCATTATTTAAAGCTATAACGGGATAATCTCTATTGGTAAACATCGGACTATAAAACCAAAGATGAGTAATGTTAACTAAATTAGTCTTCTTAGTCATAACT